>JABDPL010000024.1 GCA_013042825.1 Flavobacteriaceae bacterium
AAACTTGTAAATCGAACCGGCTATATCGAGTACATAGAGTTCATCCGCCGCATCAATTCCGAAGGACGAGATATTAAGATCGGTTTCGAATAGTGTTTCGTTACTGCCGGTGTCGGGGTCGAATACCCAAATCACCCCTCTGACGAAGTCTCCATAAACGTATTTACCTGATATTTCCGGGTTCCTACTGCCCCTGTAAACATAACCGCCGGTAATCGCATTTCCGCCGGCTACATGTTCATATTCGAATACCGGAGCTACAGTATCGAGTCCATCGCAGGATTGAATTCGGCATGCGGTGCCTTCGAGCCAGCGCCATCCGAAATTTCCACCGCTCTCCACAATATCGATCTCCTCTCTCTGGTTCTGGCCCACATCTCCGGCCCATAACAAACCGGTCATACTATCAAAACTCATTCGCCACGGATTTCTGAATCCGTAGGCAAAGATCTCATCTCTTGCAGTAAGATCATCGATAAAAGGATTCGTATCGGGTATCCCATAATTCTGTCCATTTTCGGGATTGTCTACGTCGATCCTCAGAATATTGCCTGTAAGATTTCCTAAGTTCTGTCCATTGTTAGCATTACCGCCATCGCCAGAGGATATGTACAGAAAGTTGTCGGGTCCAAAAGCGAGCTGACCCCCGTTATGATTCTGGGCGTCCTGGAAGAATGAAAGCAGAACGACCTCACTGTTCATATCTGCGATATTAGGATCATTCGCACTTATCGAGAATCGGGAAACACGGGTGGTTGAGGCATCAGGATTATAATTGATGTAGAAAAAGCCATTATTGTTGAAATCGGGATGGAAAGCCAGGCCCAACAGCCCTTGCTCACTACCCGTATTAACGCCATTGCTCAGGTCGAGAAAGACCGTGGCCTCCGACGAATCCGGATTTTCAATTAACTTTATACGACCCGTTTTTTCAACCACGAAAAGACGGTCGGAACCATCTGCCGGGCTTTGCAGGTCAACCGGACTGTTAAACACCAATCCCGGGAAGGCTTCTGCAAGATCCAGGATGCTGTTATCGATTGGGTCCGCGTCATCTGAATTGCATGAAAACAATGCAGTTGCAACTAGCAATAACTTTAAAATCGTTTTCATCTATGTAGTTTTTTATGAAATATATGGGACTAACCCATCACTCTGTTTTGATAAAGCTTTGAACAGCGAGCTCATAGCTCTGCAATCCGAAACCGATAATGATGCCTTTGGCATGAGCTGAAATGAAGGAATGGTGCCTGTATTCCTCACGGGCGAAAGTGTTGGAAATATGTACTTCTATCACCGGCGCATCAACGGCTTTTACGGCGTCACCTATACCTACTGACGTATGTGTGTAAGCGGCTGCATTCAAAATTATACCATCGTAAGAAAATCCGGCTTCCTGAATCTTGTCGATCAACTCGCCTTCGATATTCGACTGATAATAATCGATTTTAAGCTCAGGATATTTACCCCTTAAGGCTTCGATAAATTCTGTGAATGAAAGGTTACCATAGATCTCCGGCTCCCGGGTGCCCAGAAGGTTAAGATTAGGCCCATTGATAATCATCAGCTTTTTCATGCCGGTTTTTGAGAATGATTAATACATGACGTCCTAATCACCATCTTCCTCTATTTATCGAAGAAAAATCCGAGAGAAACACTAAAGACAGAATGTTTCTCATCAATATTGGTGCGTATCTCACTTAATCCCATAGCATATCGGGCCTGGATAAAGAAGCTGTCGTCTACCTCTACCTGAATACCAAAGACCGCGCTGGCATCGACATCATTTACAGGAATTCTTTGACCCTCCTGGCCTTCCCCTTCAAGCTCAGCTCGTAAATTGAGACCGATCTGTGGACCAGCCATGAGACAGACATCATCTATGACCTCGTAGGATGCCATTAAAGGGATGTTTAGGTAATCGATCTTAGCTCGCAATGTACGGCCTTCAATATCTCGCTTATATCCCTGGGCAGAGTACAAGAGTTCCGGTTGAATAGAGAAATCATCGGATATCTCCCATTCAGCTACAGCGCCAAAATGCAGGCCGAATTTAGCCTCATAATCATCATTGTTCGTTAAAGTGGCCAGGTTTCCACCAGCCTTTGCTCCAAACGTAAGATCCTGAGCAATCATCCCACATGGGAATACCGTGCTCAGGATCACTATTTGAATAATTTTTTTCATGACCTAATTGGTTTAGGTCAAATGTAAGGAAATTAAGCCTTATTCGTTACTATTTCCTGTCAAGTCAAATAAATAGCCCAGAGATATTGAAAATACTCCATTCTTAAGATCTTCGTCATCATATAGATCAATTAGTCCAAGAGCATATCTGGCCTGGATCAACAAACCGTTTTCCAATTGATATTGAGCACCGAATGCAGCTCCAAAATCAATACTCTTGTCTATTTCTGCAGATACTTCAACATCTTCAACTTCGATATCATCGCCAACATTAATTCCTAATTGAGGTCCGGCCTGAAGGCTAAACCCATCAGCTAACCTGACATTGGCCAGAACTGGAATATTGATATAATTCAATTTCCATGTCGCCTCTACACCTTCGATATCTGCTGTTGCGCCTTGACCTGAGAAAAATGCCTCAGGTTGAACAGAAAATGTATCCGAAATAGGAATAATAGCTACAGCACCAATGTTTAAGCTGGTTCTGCCATCTGGTTCAGGGTCAACCGCATCATCTCCATTTATGGTTGCAAAATTGACACCGGCTTTGACACCTAATTGGACGCCTTGTGCATTCGAGTAAAAACCGAACAACAATGCCACTAAAATTAATACTACTTTTTTCATTGTATTTTAAATTAACATGTTAAACCAACTCAAAGCGCAAGGGTGTGATTAAAAAACTCAATTTACATGAACACTAAATGCAAAACTATAACTCCTTAGAATTGCATACAATGATATCTATCATATAGAAAAAAAAGGAGCCATTAATCGGCTCCTCCTTGTATAATTTTATATGTTAATTTAATGATGCTAACAAATAGGCAATATAAATTCCCGATTATTCAAAATATTCAATATTGACTTAATTCATCTGCTTTGTTAATCCTCAGAATCTGCAACACCGCCGCCAATATCGAAAATATAACCAACGGTAAACATCAGAGCCCTGTTTTTCCATTCAGCGCCCATATCAGACAACATTTGATTGTCAACCCAATCGGTCAGGCCAATACTGTAACGCGCATTGAGATCCAATCCGAAATCAAAGGTATAACCCAGGCCGAGATTAACACCGAAATCTGTACTCTTTACAAAATCTTTCCAGTCGTCTTCCCCGGAATCGAAATCCGATTCATACTCATCGGTAGCGGCCAGACGGAATGCTACTTCCGGTCCTGCCTCAACTGTTAAACCGGGTATAACCTCATAAAGCAACATTGGTGTAAAGCCCAGATAATCAATAGTAACTTTCCCGCTATAGGAATAATCCAGTTCTGAGTCTTCGATAACTTCGTTGTACTCCGAACCTTTGCGCATATAATTTGCTTCAGTACGAAGGCCAAGACTATTGACCAGTGCAAGTTCGAAGAAAACACCTCCCGTCAGGCTGGTAAGGCAATCCCAGCTATCAACTTCCTCACCACCAACGGTGGAATTCAATACCCCGGTTTTGACTCCTAACTGGGCAAAAGCCCCGGAGGATACAGCTAATGCCAATACGAATGTTAATAATTTTTTCATTATGATTGAATTTAACATGTTAAACCAATTCCCGGTCCGGTAGAATTTGATAATGACCATCAATTGACAGCCCAGAATTTGGAGTTAACTGCAAAATTAGATGGCAATTTTTTAACATCCTATGACTTCTATCATGACGTATATTCAAAAAAAAAAAGGAGCCAATGGCTCCTTTTTAATCATATCTTATCCGGGAATCTTAATTATCTCCACCGCTACCACCAAACATGTAGCCAATTGAGAAAGATAAAACTCCATTCTTAACATCTATTTCTTGACCATCTTCTTTATAAACATCAGATAAACCTACAGCATAACGCGCTTGAAACAGCAATCCGTTGGCCAATTGATATTGAGCGCCAAATGCCGCACCAAAATCGATACTTTCGGCCTCTGTAGATTCTGATTGGCCATCGAACTCAAGGTCATCACCAATGTTAATACCTAGCTGAGGACCAGCTTGTAAACTTAAGCCATCGGTTACTTCAAAGCTCGCCAAAACAGGAACATTGATGTAATTTAGCTTGAATGTGGCTTCACCTTCATCAGAATCAACCGTTGCTCCTTGTCCGGAGAAAAGGACTTCAGGTTGAACTGAAAAATTATCGGAAACAGAAATTCCAACAACAGCACCAAAATTGAAACTGGTTCTGCTATTAGGATCAAGCTCGTCAGCATCATCGCCGTTTAAATTGGCAATGTTAAGGCCACCTTTAACTCCAAATTCAACTTGGGCTTGCGTAGCTGTAAAACAAAACGTGGTTAATACTGCTACTAATACTAATCTTTTCATAATTTATTAATTTAGTTTTTGATTAATTGTTGGGGCAAAATAAATGAAAATAATTAACAATTAATAGCATTTATTGTTGAAAACGTTATTATTGCCCTAAAATCAGTAATTTTTTTGTGTAGTATAAATCTTACATTTTGTTAATAACGACTGGAATACAGTGAACTGGACCCATGCCTTAGCGGATTATAAGCACTATTTGAAGATAGAGCGCGGACTAGCATCGAACACTATTGACAATTATATCTTCGATGTTAAAAAGCTTGTAAAGTATCTAGAAGATATCGGTTCATCTGCGAATCCCGATAGTATTTCTTCTGAGGCTATTCAGCAATGCATTTACCAGTTATCAAAATCACTTAACGCCAGGAGTCAGTCGAGAATTATTTCCGGGCTGCGCAGTTTCTTCGATTACCTGGTGTTTGAAAATATCAGGCGGGATAATCCCATGGACC
>JABDPL010000025.1 GCA_013042825.1 Flavobacteriaceae bacterium
TACTTTATGACAACTACTCCGGTGCCATATATGGTGTGATCATTCGCATGTGCCGGGATGAAGTTCTTGCACAAAACCTTCTTCAGGATACATTTATGAAAGTCTGGGAAAAGTCTCATCAATATGATGAAAGCAAGGGACGTTTGTATACCTGGATCTATCGTATTGCCAGAAACAATGTTCTAAATGCCCTTCGGAAGGATAATGACCTCATCCAAAATACCGATTTAAGTGTATATGAAGATAGAAGTACTGAAGAAGTTATGGATTTTGAATCGCTGAAAGGCTGTATTCAAAAATTGGAATCGCATCACAGGCAGGCCATTGAGTTGGTATATTTTAAAGGGCTTACACACAGAGACGCCCATATTGTGATGAAGGTTCCCCTGGGAACATTTAAGTCTTATATCAGGCAGGCTTTAAAGCGGATAAAAGATAATTATGAGAATGGATAGCAAATACATAAGAGAGAATGGTCTTCTTGAACTGTACTTGTTTGGAGAGTTAAGTGAAGAGAGGGCTAAGGCTGTTGAAAGTGCATTAAAAGATGATGCCAGCCTGAGCAAAGAGTTATATGCCATGGAAAGCGACCTGGAGTCCATTGCCATGGAAAATGCGATTCAACCGCCAGCTGCAGTAAAACAGCAACTCATGGCTTCCGTTGAAACCGACCAGCCGATAACGACTGGTGGCGCTAAGGTCATACCCCTGCAGGATAAGCGAACATTAAAAATTCCTTTTTATGCAGCAGCAGCCGTCGCCGCAATATTGCTTATAAACAGTGTCTGGTTGTATACACAATGGCAAAATTCTGAGCAGCGACTACAGACTCTTGAAATGCAATCTGAAGGGTTGCAGGAACAACTGGCAGGCCTGAAATCTGATTTGAATGAGACCTCAGAATGGTACAGCCTGGTAAACGATCCTGAAGTCGAGAAATTGATCATGAGGGGAAACACCAAATCACCTAATTCTGTTGCTGTGGCTTATCTGAATACCGATGATGAGTTTGTAGTCCTGAAAACAGATGGGCTGGAGGAATTACCCGAGGATAAAACATACCAAATGTGGGCCGATGTGGATGGTGAAATGATCGATATGGGTGTGATACCCCGCGAGAAGGACATGGTAAAATTAAGTTATATCGCCAACGCCGAATCCTTCAATATTACTATTGAACCTGCAGGAGGTAACGATCATCCCACAGTAGAAAAATTGATCACCAATGTGATCCTCTAGTTCACACTCATCAATTCAACATCGAAAACCAGAGTTGCATGCGGAGGAATAACTCCACCCGCACCGGAACTTCCGTAGGCAAGTTCTGATGGGATCACCAAACGCGCCTTATCCCCAACATTCAAAAGAGCGATGCCTTCATCCCAGCCCGGAATAACCTGGCCTTTACCCAGAGGGAAGTCAATGGGTTGACTTCTTTTATATGATGAATCGAATACGGTTCCGTCAGACAGTTGCCCCTTATAATGCACAGATACCATCTGCCCTTTTTGAGCTTTGGGTCCGTCACCTTTTTGAAGTATCTGGTAACGCAGGCCTGAAGCTGTTTTCTCAAATCCCGCCGCCAGGGCCTCGAGTTCTTCTTCACGTGCAGCCGTTTCCTGAGCCATTCGTGATTCCTTCTCTTTACCGAAGCGGTCAAATGCACCTAAAGCATTAAAGGATTTGGCTTTGTCACCAACTCTTATGATCTCGATATTTTCGATGAAATCGTCCTGACTGATGGTATCAACCACCTCCTGGCCACTTGAGACCTTTCCGAAAACAGTGTGGTTATTATCTAGCCAGGGCGTGGCTATATGCGTTATGAAAAACTGGCTGCCATTGGTTCCCGGTCCTGCATTTGCCATAGAGAGAACTCCCGGACCGTCATGCTTCAGATCGGGATGGAATTCATCATCGAACTGATAACCCGGATTTCCGGTTCCGGTTCCCAGCGGACAACCACCCTGGATCATGAAATCAGCTATGACCCTGTGAAATTTGAGTCCGTCATAGTAAGGCTCCCCCTTGGCACGTGCCGAGTTATCCATTTCACCCTCGGCCAGGGCGACAAAATTCCCAACTGTACCCGGGGTTTTATCAAATTCAAGATCGATTAGAATCTCACCTTTGGATGTATTGATCCTGGCATAAAGTCCGTCTTTCATAATGTGATTTTTAGGATTGCAAAGATAATTCTTTCCGCGGCAAGAATAAAGGAATCCTCAATTAAAATACCTGATTAATTGGCTACCTCACTGATGAACTTGATGCGATACAATCGAAGCTCTTCATCCTCGTAATCGCCTTCAAATTCTTCAATCGCCGTTGAGATACGATCGGTTTCAGATTCCATGAAATAATCATGAATTTCCTCCTGCTGATCCTCATCCAGGATATCATCGATCCAATAGGATATATTGAGTTTGGTGCCTGAAAAAACAATGGCTTCCATTTCCTTTATAAAATCAGGCATCCCCATACCTTTTGCAGAGGCAATATCATCGAGCGGAAGTTTCCTGTCGATGTTTTGTATGATGTAAAGTTTTAATGCGGAATTGCTGCCGGTTGACTTGACTATCAAATCATCCGGACGAATGATATCGTTTTCATCGACATAATTTTCAATGAGCTTGACGAATTCTTTTCCAAATTTCTTTGCCTTACCGTCGCCCACACCATGCACATTTGAAAGTTCTTCAAGAGTGGTTGGATATTTCAGTGCCATATCATCGAGTGAGGGATCCTGAAAAATCACAAAGGGTGGTACCTGCAAGCGTTTAGCCATATTCCTCCTGAGATCTTTGAGCATTTTCAACAAAACCGTATCGGCTGCTCCGCCACCGCTCTTTTGCGCCGTGACTATGCCCGCGTTGGAAGCATGGTCATATTTATGATCCTCCGACATCATAAATGATCCAGGTTTGTCGATGAACGCCCGCCCCTGTTCCGTTAATTTCAAAACGCCGTAGGAATCGATATCCTTGCGAAGCAACCCGCCCACGAGGACCTGCCGAATCAAGGCCATCCAGAAGAGGTCATCCTTATACTTGCCCTTAGCAAAGATCTCCAGATCATTGGTTTTATGAGAAACGATAAGTGCATTTGGTTTTCCAATCAAAACTTTTAACAAGTCTTTGGCCTTGTATTTTTCATGGGTTGCCTTAATCGTCTCAAGTAACAGTTGAACCTGTTCACCCGCCTCAAAACGTTTTTTCGGATTTCGGACATTGTCGTCCATATCCCCACCTTCGCCTGTTTCATTGTCGAATTCCTCACCGAAGTAATGGAGTATAAATTTTCTTCTGGAAATGGAGGTCTCTGCCAGAGCCACTACCTCCTGAAGCAGGGCATGGCCTATCTCCTGCTCTGCCACAGGCTTGCCTGCCATGAACTTTTCCAGCTTTTCAATATCCTTATAGGCATAAAATGCAAGGCAATGCCCCTCACCACCATCTCTACCGGCCCTGCCGGTTTCCTGATAATAGCTTTCTATGCTTTTTGGAATATCATGATGAATAACAAAGCGCACATCGGGCTTATCTATCCCCATGCCGAAAGCAATTGTGGCCACAACTATGTCGGCATCTTCCATAAGGAACATATCCTGGTGCCTTGCCCTTGTTTTGCCATCAAGGCCCGCATGATAGGGTACAGCATTAATTCCATTGACTTGCAACACCTGAGATAATTCCTCAACACGCTTGCGGCTGAGGCAATACACGATTCCTGATTTATTGAGGTTTTGCTTTATGAACCTGATAATATCAGCATCGACCGTTTTAGTTTTTGACCGGATCTCATAAAACAGGTTTGGGCGGTTAAAAGAAGCCTTAAAGGTATTCGCATCGGTTATTCCGAGATTCTTCAGGATGTCCTCCTGAACCTTTGGTGTGGCAGTAGCCGTGAGTCCGATTATGGGAATATCAACGCCGATGCGTCCCACAATATTCCTCAGGTTTCGGTATTCAGGCCTGAAATCATGACCCCATTCACTGATACAATGAGCCTCGTCAATGGCCATAAATGATATCTTTACCGACCGAAGAAAATCGACATACTCCTGCTTGGTCAAGGATTCGGGAGCCACATATAACAATTTCGTCACTCCATTCCTTATATCTTCCATTACCTGCTTGACCTCAGATTTATTGAGTGAAGAATTCAAGACATGTGCTATACCGTTTTCCTTTGATACGCCCCTTATGGCATCTACCTGGTTTTTCATCAGGGCGATAAGAGGAGAAACCACTATGGCAGTTCCTTCTTTGATCAAAGCCGGAAGTTGATAACAGAGCGATTTACCACCTCCTGTGGGCATGATCACAAAGGTGTTATGATTGGCCATGATACTGTCGATCACATCCTGTTGTAATCCTTTGAATGTATCGAAGCCGAAATAATGTTTTAATGCTTGGTGCAGGTTTGTTTCCTCCTTATGCACTAATCCCTCCATAGTATCAAGTTACATCTATCTAAGCCGGACAAGACGAAGAATTTGGTTTATTTATATCCGGTTTAGATTTCTCGCATAATTTATTTTTTCGTTTTTTTGTACGTGTGTTTTAAAGATAAGAAAATCTTTATAGGCATCAAATCAAATGTGATAAATTTTGAGCACCGCAGATACCATCCTGAAAATTGCCCGAGAGACAATTCTTACTGAAAGTCAAGCCATTGAAAATCTGTCTAATCTACTCGATTCCGATTTTACCAATGCTGTGAAATTGATCTACAAGTCAAAGGGACGGGTTATCATCACAGGGATTGGAAAAAGTGCTATCATAGCCAATAAGATCGTAGCCACGTTGAATTCAACCGGAACTCCGGCAATTTTTATGCATGCTGCTGATGCTATTCATGGTGATCTCGGACTCATATTGGAAGACGATGTTGTTATATGTATATCTAAAAGCGGAAGCACTGCAGAGATCAAGGTATTGGTGTCCCTGATACAAAACGGACCAAACAAGATGATCGCCATTACCGGAAACCGGGACTCGTTTTTAGGTCAGAATGCCGATTATGTGCTGAACGCTTACGTAAGCAAAGAGGCCTGTCCGAATAATTTAGCACCAACAACCAGCACAACCGCTCAACTGGTTATGGGCGATGCCCTGGCTGTATGCCTTCTGGAATTACGGGGTTTTTCCAGTAAGGATTTTGCTAAGTATCATCCCGGAGGCGCCCTGGGAAAAAAATTATACCTGAGGGTTAAAGACCTCTCATCTCAGAATATGAAACCGGCCGTTTCTCCTGATACAGATATCAAGAATGTTATCATCGAGATCACAGAGAAACTTCTGGGGGTAACAGCCGTTGTGGAGAATAATGAGATAGTGGGTATTATTACCGATGGTGACCTCAGGCGAATGCTGACCAAGACTGACGATATCTCTACGCTAAGTGCGCGGGATATCATGACGAATAACCCCAAACGCATTGAACACAATGCTATGGCTGTAGACGCCATGGAAATCATGGAAACCTTCGGCATTTCGCAGTTATTGGTGGAACGGGATGGTGTTTACGATGGCGTTGTACATTTACATGATCTGGTTAAAGAAGGCATTATATAATGGCAAGGGGCACGGCAGATGAGATGTCTTTTCTCGATCATCTCGAGGAATTGCGATGGCACCTGATCCGTGCTACCCTGGCTATACTGATAGCCGGAACGCTGGCCTTTATTTTCAAGGATTTCGTTTTCAACATCATTCTGGGGCCCAAGTATCTGGATTTCCCGACTTACAGATTTTTGTGCAAGGCGGCTACATTTATCGGGCTTAATACTTCCTTTTGCGGTGATGAATTACCTTTTATGATTCAGAACAGGACCATGGCAGGACAGTTCTCTGCACATATATGG
>JABDPL010000032.1 GCA_013042825.1 Flavobacteriaceae bacterium
AGTCCAGCTTTTCGAGGCGCTCATGAAAATGCTCAACCCGGTTTACAAAATCATCATAAGTGCGAAGTCCCGGATCAGACCATACCACTTCGCTCATTGCCAGTATTCTGGGAAAGACCATATACTCAACTTGTCTGTGGTCTTTCATATACTCGGTCCAGACATTGGCTTGAGCACCCCAGACATTGTTAGCTTCCATCTCAGTCAATTCCTCAGGAATGGGATTGAATTCATAAACTTTTCTAAGAGGCAGAAAGCCTCCGATGGCAAGTGGCTCCGATTCCGATTCCGATTGGTAATAATCAAAATAACAATGTGAGGTTGGGGTCATAATGACCTTATGTCCCATTTTAGCAGCATCAACGGCGCCCTGAACACCACGCCATGACATTACTGTTGCGTTTGGGGCAAGTCCGCCTTCAAGTATTTCATCCCATCCTATAATTTGCCTGCCTTTACCGTTCAAATACGTCTCTATACGCGAAATGAAATAACTTTGTAATTCGTGTTCATCTTTTAATCCTTCGGAAGCAATCCGGGCCTGGCAATTCTGACATTCTTCCCAGTTCTTCTTTGGGGCTTCATCTCCACCAATATGGATATATTCGCTAGGGAAGAGATCTAATACCTCATCTAAAACATCCTCTATAAAGGAAAAGCTTTCCTCTTTTGAACAATAAATATGTTCAAAAACACCCCATTTTGTTGCAACATCAACCTCTTCTCCGGTGCAACCCAGTTCCGGATAAGCAGCAATGACAGCTTGTGAATGTCCAGGCATCTCGATTTCCGGAATAATTGTAATTTGTCTATTTTGCGCATATTCAACAATTTCCCTGATCTCTTCCTGGGTATAAAAACCACCATATACTGTATTATCAAACTGATGGGGTTGATCGCTGTAATGACCTACCAGGGTTTCTTTTCTAAAGGAAGATATCTCATTTAATTTCGGATATTTTTTAATCTCAATACGCCAGCCCTGGTCTTCGGTGAGGTGCCAGTGAAAGGTATTGAATTTCAACAGCGCCAGCGCATCGATATATTTCTTGATGAATTCCACCGGGAATAAATGACGCCCAACATCCAGATGCATGCCTCGGTAATCGAATCGTGGTTTATCTTCAATTTTAATACATGGTATTGAAATAGACGTTTCTCTGTATGCGACAGATTCCAAGGCCACGGGCATTATTTGTCTAATGGTCTGAACGGCATAAAAAGCACCTTTGGCATTCGATGCAAAAACAACTAATGAATCTCTCGATATTTCGATCTTGTAGGCCTCCGGTGAGCTGATCTCATCATCATGAAGAAAGCGGATACTATTTTCTTCGGAACCACTTCCCAATTCTATTCCGCTTCCTTTAAAAATGTACTCTTTTAAAAACTCCGATGCCACGGTAAATTCGTCTTCGGCTATGAGTGTGGTTTTTTTAGAAATTTCAAAATGACCTCCCTTTAACTCGATAGTTTGTGGAATTGGAATTATTAATACCTCTGTTGCTAATCGGTTATGATCCTCACAGGAAAGACAGATCACCAATAGCACGAATAAAAAGAAGACCGACTTGAAACGCATTTTATTATCTTAGATGCATTAAAGTTAGGAATCTAATTTTATGAAATCTTCCCTCCTTTCGATTTTTCTTTTGATTCTTCTGCTTGGTTGCGATAAAACTTCAATTGTTGAACCCGCGGAAAAAGACAAGGCCTTGATCTCCTATGTTAATCCCTTTATTGGAACGGGTGGCCACGGCCATACCTATCCGGGGGCGACCATGCCTTTCGGTATGATGCAACTCAGTCCGGATACCCGATTGGATGGTTGGGATGGTTGTTCAGGTTATCATTACAGCGATTCGTACATATATGGCTTCTCTCATACTCATCTTAGCGGTACTGGAGTAAGTGACTACGGCGACATTCTTCTAATGCCTACCAATGCAATTCAGTTTAAAAATGGCGCAGACGGTGAAGCGGGCTACAGGGCTCCTTTCCAACATTCAAATGAAACGGCAGAACCGGGATATTATCAAGTCCTGTTAGATTCTACCGATATCAAAGTTGAGCTTACGGTTTCTAAACGCAGTGGAATTCACCGATATCGTTTCCCGGAAAATTCTCCCCAGGTGGTTATGCTGGACCTGGATCATCGCGATGAGGTTTTAGATTCCAGAATTGATACTATTTCAAAAACAGAAATCACCGGGTACAGGCATTCTAAAGCATGGGCCACCAATCAGAAGCTATTCTTCAATATTCAGTTTTCAAAACCCTATAATTTTATTGCGCTATATGAAGATAAAAGCAGCGGAAAAGGTGTAAAAGCCGCTTTCGAATTCGATCCCGAAACCGGATCTGATCTCGAGATTAAAATTGGTATTTCCGCGGTTGATGAAACCGGTGCAAAGAACAATCTGGAGCATGAAATCGGGTCGAAAACATTTGAAGAAATAAAAGAAGAAGCCCAATCTGTTTGGGAAAGGCAGCTGGAAAAAATAGTTGTAGAATCCAGTAATTCTGAATATAAAACAAACTTCTATACGGCCTTGTACCATACCATGCTTGCACCCAATCTATACCAGGATGTGGATGGGCGATATCGCGGCATGGATTTGGAAATCCATGATACACAAGAATTCGATTATTACACGGTCTTTTCCTTATGGGACACCTACAGGGCTGCACATCCTTTATACACGATTTTAGAACAAGACCGTACTAACGACTTTATCAATACATTTTTAGCAAAGTATGAAGAAGGTGGCATTATGCCTATCTGGGATTTATCTGCCTGTTATACGGGTTGTATGATAGGGTATCACGCTGTTCCCGTTATAGCTGATGCCTATTTAAAAGGGATAAAAGATTATGATGCCGATAAGGCCCTTGAGGCGATGATGCATAGCGCTGATCAGAATCATCTCGGACTGGAGGCTTATAAACAATACGGATTTATTCCGGTTGAAGAAGAAAGCGAATCGGTTTCAAAAACACTGGAATACGCCTATGACGACTGGACCATAGCTCAAATGGCACAGGCCATGAAGAATGATGATATTTATGAAACATATATCAAGCGTGCTCAGTATTACAAAAATGTCTATGACCCGGAATCGGGTTTTATGCGAGGTCGTTTCCACAACAGTTGGTTTGCTCCTTTCGATCCCTATGAGGTGAATTTCAATTATACCGAAGCCAACTCATGGCAATACAGCTTTTATGTTCCGCAGGATATCAATGGTTATATGAAAATGATAGGTGGAAAAGAAGAATTGGAGCGAAGACTTGATAGTTTGTTTAGCGCAGAAACCAAAACATCCGGACGAGACCAGGCAGATATTACCGGACTAATAGGACAATATGCACATGGCAACGAACCCAGTCACCATATGGCCTATCTCTATAATTTTGCCGGAAAACCTCACAAGGCCATGGAGCGTGTTCATCAGATCCTTACCGAATTGTACACAAACACTCCGGATGGGATATCAGGTAACGAGGACTGCGGACAAATGAGCGCCTGGTATGTGTTCAGTTCACTTGGTTTTTATCCGGTTACCCCTGGCACCAACCAGTATATTATTGGGACACCCTTGTTTGACAAGGCTACCATAAACCTCGAAAACGGCAAACAATTCACCATAGTTGCCCATAACCTTAGCAGCCGGAATATTTATATCGAATCTACCCGTATGAATGGAGAAAAGCTCGAAGGATCCTTTCTCACCCATGAAAATATAATGAATGGCGGGCAACTGGATTTTTATATGAATGACAATCCGGCTATCTGGATGAGCCGGGAAGGCGATCAACCCACTACAGAAATTACAGATCATCTAATCGTACCAACTCCTTTTATTGAAAAGGGGGAAGTGGCCTTTAAAGAAAAAACAACGGTCAGCCTGGGCAACGTCGATCCTGAGGTCGACATCTATTATCGTATGAATGACGAGCCATTCAAAATATATAATGAACCAATATTGATTTCAGAAGCTGTCAGTCTTTCGGTTTATGGCGAAAAGAACGGCATTAAAAGCAGTGAAATTTCAACTAAGTTTTACGAGATAGACCCGAACCGCACTATAACACTGAGAACAGAATATGCCAATCAATATAATGCCGGTGGAGATGAGGCATTGATCGACGGGATTCTTGGCACAAAAGACTTCAGAACCGGGACATGGCAGGGCTATTGGAATGAGAGCGTTGATGCGACTGTGGATTTAGGATCTCCGAAATCTATCCAATCGATTAAGGTTAATTTCCTTCAGGATCAGAGAAGCTGGAT
>JABDPL010000044.1 GCA_013042825.1 Flavobacteriaceae bacterium
CCCCTGAGACCGCGAAACTAGAATGTGATAATCGTGGATTCAACTATGGCGATGCCGCCTTTGAAACATTGAAGTATACATCGGGTAGATTACTGTTTTGGGAAGAACATTATTTCAGATTGATGGCCACCATGAGAATTTTGCGCATGGAGATCCCGATGAATTTTACCATGGAATTTCTGGAGCAGGAGATAATCGAGACCGTCAGAGCAAGCGGGTTATCGGATCAGGCCTGTAGGATAAAATTTATAGTCAATCGCAAATCGGGTGGCTTATATACACCGCTGACCAATGAAATTGACTATTTAATCAAAGCTTCTCCAATTGAATCAGGCCCCTATATGATGCGGGACCAGGGCGTAAAAATGGAATTATACAAAGATTATTTTATGCCGCCAGGATTATTATCAAACCTGAAGACCAATAACCGTCTTATCAATATACTAGGTGGAATTTATGCCCAGGATCAGGAGGTGGATAATTGTTTTATTCTTAACACTGCGAAAATGGTGATTGAAGCGCTAAACGGCAATGTATTTCTCATTAAGGGTAACACCATAAAAACGCCGCCTCTGATCGATGGTTGCCTGAAAGGCATCATGCGAAATCAGATCATTGAAATAATCGGCTCTGATGATGATCTGGATTTGGATGAATCCTCAATATCGCCTTTCGAATTACAGAAGGCCGATGAAATTTTTATAACCAATGTCATATCAGGTATAGTGCCGGTTAGCCAATACAGGAAAAAAACCTACAGCAAAGATACATCCTTATCCATCCTCGCTAAACTGAATTCTAAAGTGTTTGCTTAATTGTAGGAGGGGTCTTCAGGAGCATTAGACCAAATGCTGTATTCCCCGCCAAGTTCGAGCATTTTTTCTTTCCAGAAAGTCTGGCTGCTTCTCTCTATGATACCGGAGCTGTAGATGTTTTCAGTCAGGATCCAGGAATTAGATGACAATTCATCATGAAGCTGATCGGTATCCCAACCTGAGTATCCCAGGAAAAAACGAATGTTGGTTTGATTCAATTCCTGTTTGTTTACGGCTTGAACCACCGAATTGAAGTCTCCGCCCCAATAGATTCCATTTGAAATCTCGATGCTGTTCGGGATCAGTTCAGGTACGGTATGAATGAAATACAGATTAACCTGTTCAACAGGGCCACCATTATAAACCGTGATCTCTGCCGTAATCTCTGGAATAAGGTCGCTTAGATAATACTCCAGGGGTTTATTCAAAATAAAACCCACAGATCCTTCTTCGTTATGATCGGCCAAAAGAATCACCGAACGATTAAATGAAATATCACCCAGAATGGATGGTTCAGCTATGAGAAGGTCGCCTTTTTTCGGACTAATATTGATCACGATCCAGAGATTTGAATTAAATCTATAACATATTTATGGATTATGCAAGTGGGGCCATAGCAACGAAAAAAGGCTCATTGCAAACCAATGAGCCTTTAATTTTTTTAGCAACGATGGGTTTAGTTTACCGCACTGCTCAAATCAGAACCTGCTTTAAACTTAACTACGTTTTTCGCTTTGATCTTTATAGTTTTTCCGGTTTGTGGGTTTCTACCTTCACGAGCCGCTCTCCTCGATACTGAAAACGATCCAAAACCTACTAAAGATACTCTTTTTCCTTTTTGTAATGCTCCCTCTATATCAATTAATAAAGAGTCCAATGCTTTCTTAGCAGCTGCTTTAGTAATTCCTGCATTTTCTGCCATTCCATTGATTAAATCTGTTTTGTTCATAAATTGAAATTTTAATGATTATTATTTTGGGTTAACGAACACTTATGTTAAAACCAATACAAATTTATGGGTATTGGCCATTCACGCAAGTAATAGCGGGGAAAATGAGCATTTTTGTTGATAACTTCAGGCAATTGTTAATAAAGCCGGAGCGAATGATTAAAAATTTCTGAATCTCAGGCCCAATAAGGGATTAGAGCAATTTAGCCTTCTGATGAAAATCGAAGCCGTTTAAAAGCGATTTTATGTCTATTTTTCGTTTGCCGGGAAGTTGTATTTCCATGATCCCGACCAAACCGTCAGGGCAAGCTACAGCCACCGTATTTTTATCGATAAGAAGCGCTCCGTTTTCGAGATTGTGTTCGGTTTTTCGGAAATCTGTCTTGAAGATCTTGATGCGCAGTTCTTCTTCATCATTATATAAGATTGTCCAGGCTGCCGGATATGGGGATAGACCTCTAATCAGGTTATGGATCTCTTCCCCGGGACGATTCCAATCTATTCGGCAATTCTCGGGATTGAGTTTAGGGGCGGGATATCTGGCTTCATCATGTTTCTGCGGAATGGGTTTTGCCTTGCCCTGTTCTATTAATCCAACAGTTTCGAGAACAAGTTCGCTGCCAACAACCATTAATTTATCATGTAGGCTGCCGGCATTATCCACAGCTTCGATTTCCACCTCCCTCTGAAGAATGAGCTCTCCGGTGTCGATCTTCTCATCTATAAAGAACGTGCTCACCCCCGTTTTGGTTTCCCCGTTGATTATGGCCCAGTTTATGGGCGCAGCACCCCTATATTGCGGAAGAAGCGAAGCATGTAAATTAAAGGTCCCGAATTCTGGGAGTTCCCAGACCGCTTGGGGTAACATGCGGAATGCGACCACTACCTGTAAATTGGGCTTCAAGGCCTCCAATGCTCTCAGGAAACTTACATTCTTAAGGCTCCTGGGCTGGAGAACCGTTAAACCTTTCTCCAGGGCATAACGTTTAATAACCGATGGTCTCAATTTGCGTCCCCGACCTGCCGGCTTGTCGGGTGCCGTGATTACGCCTACAACATTGTATCCACCTTCTAAAAGTGCATTTAAACTGGAAAGTGCAAATTCGGGCGTACCCATAAATACTATTCTTAAATCACGTTTCATTTATCTACAGGTTTATAGGTGTTGGTTTTGGTTACCTCGATCAGATTTTTCTCCAGCATATGCCTGATGAGTTCAGACACTTTTTTTTCGCTTAATCGGGTGTGTTTCATCAGCTCTCTTGAATTCAACGGTCCTTCTTTAAGAACAGCGATGATTCGGGTTATGATCTCTTTTGTGTTTATGCTCGACTCCGGCTGTTTCGCTCGCATGCACACTGAGCATATACCGCAATCCTCTCCAGATTTCTCTCCAAAATAGGCCAGGATTTGCCGGCTGCGGCAAATTTGATCATTTTCAACATAGTCTAAAACACTGCGGATCTGCTCATGCTTGAGTTTGTTCTGCTGTTCGATGATCCTCGAAATACTGTTTATGGTTTTATCATCCTCGCGCGGCACAAGAAACGCGATCTCAGCATCGGTTTGGGATAATCTGAGGGCGATGATCTCATCCTGCTCCAATCGCTTGAGTCCTGATATGATCTGTTCTTCGGTTTGTTCACATTTTTCCGATATCAAAAGCAAATTTATTCTCGTGGGCACATCGAATACTCCGCCGTAGGTTCTGAGTATGACCTTGAGCATTTCTGCGATCATAGGATGGGTTCTCATGTAAGAGAAGAGCTGTTCCTTCCCGATCTTCAATTGGAAAGTTGTCTGGTTCTTAAAATTGTGCCCCAGTGCGATTATACCATTCCTATCGAGCAGAAGAATTGCATTATAAGCCTTCGCCGAGTTAAGATCATATTGTTTGCAAAATTGATCAAATTTGAAATCGAATAAGTTTTCCGGGCGCTCACCGTAAGCTACCTGAAAATAGGAGCACAGTTTGCGATAGATGTGCTTTACGAATTTTACATCAGGTAAAACTTTGAGAAACTGGTTTCTCAACCGCGATTCATCGGAATTGTTCTTCAGTATTATTCCAAAGGCCCGTTTACCGTTTCTACCTGCCCGTCCGGCTTCCTGATAATAGCTCTCCAGGCTCTCGGGAAGATTGATATGTATCACGGTCTCCACATCAGCTTTGTCAATACCCATTCCAAAGGCATTGGTAGCCACGATCACCTGGGACTCTCCGCTCATCCAAAGCTCATAGTGCGATTGTTTTTCTTCATGCTGCAAACCACCGTGGTAATGCACGGCGTTGATCCCTATGGTGTTCAAATACTCACTTATAGTCACAGTGCTTTTACGATTCCTGACATAAACGATAGATGATCCTTTGTGTTCCTTAAGCAGCTGCTCCAGCCTGTAATGTTTGTCCTCTTCCTCTATGACCATCAGCGCCAATTCTTCTCTTCGGAAGGATCGCTGAAAGTGTTTAGCGTCTTCCAGATACAAATGGGTAATGATATCTTCAACGACCTCAGGCTTGGCTGTGGCGGTAAGGGCTATAAGATTTACTTCCGGATGAAACTCACGTAATATGTTGATATCCCTGTAAGCCGGCCTGAAATCATGACCCCACTGACTGATACAATGGGCCTCATCAACAGCGATAAGATTTACCCGCATTTGCTTTATCCGTGATTGCACAAGCTCTTGCTGCAGCCTTTCTGGAGAGATATACAGGAATTTATATGCTCCGAAAATGCAGTTATCCAACTCGGTATCGATCTCATCCGGACGAAGGTCACTGGTAAGAGCAATGGCTTTAATACCGATTGTTTTTAAGGCCTTAACCTGGTCTTTCATAAGGGCGATCAATGGAGAAATAACAAGGCAAATACCATCAGATATCATTGCGGGTACCTGGTAGCATAAGGATTTTCCACCCCCTGTAGGCAGCAGGGCAAATACGTCCTTACCATCGATAACCGTATCGATAATCTCCTCCTGCATGGGCCGGAAGCCCTTGAAATTCCAATAGCGGTCGAGAATATCTATAGGTCGAACGATCATAGCGCTTCAGCAATTTGTATTATAAAATCGGTTCTTTCTTTCACATTTCCAAAAGGAACATCATGCAATCGATAATCATACTTGGAGTAGGTCTCCAACAATTGATCATGGATCTTTGCTGCCTGCTCGAAACTTTCGTAGCGTTCATTGTCCTTTGTGTAGATCTCAAGCCAGGGGGCTAATACGAATACATGGTCATATATATGGGTTTTACAAGCCCGAACATAGTGATCGGGATAGGATTGATCTACAAAATCGAGATAGGCCAGGATATCGGGAATTCCCCTGTCCAGGAATACCAGTCCGCTGTTTTCCCCGGCTTCGTAAAATTGTTTCCTGCGTCCTTCAAGAAGTTTGTCGCTGAACAGCAATGGATTGGACAAAAACAATTGATCGATCCCCTGTTGTTTAGCCTCCAGGGTCACCTGCCTTGAGATCTCCTCCAGGCAGGCATAGTTCCGTTTCAGCAACTCGTTGATTATTGAAGTTTTTCCCGTTCCGGGGCCTCCGGTAATGACAATACGTCTCGTACGCAATAGTGGTACAGTTTTAGCTGTAAAATTCGTAATAAAAAAAGGAAAAATAAAATGGTATAGCCGTATCTTTACCATCTTTCCGCAAATATCATGACCGACAAAGAAAAATCAGAAGAATTCTATAATAAACTAAGGGGGCACCTGCAGGAATCCACGACCTGGCCATCCCAATACCTGTATAAGTTCATAGTGAAAAGCGAGCAGGTCAAGATCGATACGATCGAGGCCATCTTTAACCATACCGGAGCGGTCATAAAAACCAAGGAATCGCGTGCGGGAAAATACACTTCGGTTTCAATAAATGTGATCATGGAAAATCCGGATGCGGTGATTTCGAAGTATATAGAAGTAAGTGAAAAGGTAGAAGGGGTGATTTCCCTATAACCTTTGCCAATAATTTTGTACTTTGCAACTTCTTAATCTTACCTGTTTAATTAGTAATAACCTCATGTTTTTATTTTGATAGATAACCTGGAATACAATACCGAAAGAGAACAACTGATCATTCCTGAATATGGTCGACATTTACAGAAAATGATCAATTATGCAACCTCCAGGGAAACCAAGGAGGAACGAAATAAAGTGGCTAAAGCTATTATCGACGTTATGGGAAATCTCCAGCCGCATTTTAGGGATGTGCCGGACTTCCAGCATAAGCTGTGGGACCAGCTTTTTATCATGTCGGATTTTAAGCTCGATGTCGATTCACCATACGAAAAGCCTTTGAAGGAAGTCCTGCAGGCCAGACCTGAACCCTTGGCCTATCCTCAGAACCATCCGAAGTATCGGTTCTATGGAAATAATATCAAAACCATGATCGATGTTGCCAGAACCTGGGAGGCGGGCGAAATGAAAGATGCTCTGATCTGGACCATCGCCAATCATATGAAAAAATGCTTCCTGAATTGGAATAAGGATACGGTGGAAGATGGGG
>JABDPL010000095.1 GCA_013042825.1 Flavobacteriaceae bacterium
GTTTTACATCTTACCTAGGGCCAAGTTGTTAGACATGAGGAATTTTAAAAATGTCGTTTTTACATCTTGCTCATAATCAACTAGATGAATTATTTTTTAATAAAGTTGTAGGCTGCAAGAATATTGCGTTTTATCGATGTTATAATACCGTTTAACGATTAATGAAATGTTAACATGGGATTTACTCGCATATCACATATTTTTAAAAATTATAATTAACAAATAATCAAATATGAAAAAAATTACTTATCTACTTATTGCTATTTTCACTGTGGCTTTCAGCTTTTCAGCCAAAGCTCAATGTGATTACACTATCGAACTAACCGACTCCTGGGGTGATGGCTGGAATGGTATATCTAACATGGACGTTCTTGTGAACGGTGCTGTTGTTTTAGACGACATTGGTGTTTCACCGGGTGCCGGCACTTTGGAATCATTTACCTTTACCGTTAGTCCGGGTGATGATATTACAACCGCATTTAACCCTGCAGCAACTGCGAGTGGTCCTGATTGGGCCTCGGAGTGTTCCTACAGGATCTTAGATGCTTTGGGTACAGAGGTCGCGAACCAGGCTGCCGGAAGCAGTACTGTCCATAACGGCCCTGCTGATATTACGACCGGTACAATAGCAGTTACTTGTCCGTCATGCGATGTACCTGTATTCAATACGAATGTTGTATCCAATTGTCCGACAGACACACAGTTCAATATTGAAGTGAACGTGACTGATATCGGTGCGGCTGCCAGTGTTACCATTTCTGATAACCAGGGAAGCACACCTCAGCAACTTACTGCAGCTCAGATTCCCGGAACGGTTACTTTTGGTCTTTATGCTAATGCTACGAGTGTGACCATAACGGTTACGAATGATGATGATGGGACATGTGCTGCTGATAGCCTACCACTGACTTACGACGCGCCTGCATGCCCACCAGCTAACGACGATTGTGGCACGGCTCAAACCATCGTTCAGGAAACCAATATAAGCGACGCTAGCTTAGCAACACCGACTCCCGGTACTATAGAAGGTGCTACAGATTCTGGTTTAGCCGCTGAAGCATGTAATGGTTTTACCGGTAATGCGAATGATGACGTCTGGTATGCGTTCGAAGCACTGACTTCTGATGTTAATATTACCTTTGAGTGTGTTGATTTTGACGCGGTTGTTCAATTGTACTCCGGAACTTGCGGAGCCCTTACAGTTGTTGCCTGTGCAGATGATACGGTTACCACTGCGCCCATTGTTGAGGAAATCATTGCAACCGGCTTAACTGTTGGTGCGACCTATTATGTAAGGATCTATCAGTACGGATCAGGATCTACTGCAGGTGATTCTCACGATGTTAAAATTTGGACTTCAAGTCTTTTAAGTGAGCCTTCACTTGAAAACGAGAGTGCACTGAAATACTATCCTAACCCTGTAACTAGTAATCTATCACTTCAGGCTCAGAAGACTATTGACAATGTTTCTGTCTACAATATGTTAGGCCAGCGTGTAATGGATCTAAGACCTGATACTACTGACCTTCAGGTTGACATGAGTACTTTAAGTCAAGGTTCTTACTTTGTTAAGTTGAGCATTGACGGTGTGATTGAAACCATCAGAATTATCAAGAAATAGTTTCGATAATCATAAAATAAAAATCCCGCTGCGTTGCAGTGGGATTTTTTTATTTAAACAATTTTGATTTTATCCGGCCGATAAATGATCCGGAGGATTGCTTCAACATTGCTGAAGAATCTATTGCGGATGGGTTGAATTGCAATGCGGTGGACATGGATTTGACCTCCTTAACCGATTTATTCATCTCTTCACAAATGGCTTTTGTGAGTGTTAAGGGCTCCATGCTCGCGTCCAGGGAGGAAATCCGTTTGGTGATACTCTTTTTAGGAAAGGCATTATTCATGGCAGAAATAAAAAAAGCATTCCAGAGAGTAACGTAGTCACGACCTTCACGCAGTTTCAATGTTTTATGCAAATGCAGGTTCAGATCATTAAAGAAACGATTCTGCTTTGCGATAAAAGATTTATCGCGCAGCGCCAGTTCCAGCAGGTTGAAACGCTGGGTGTATTTCATGACGTAATTGTATTTATCGCCATCGAAACTGATAGGTCTGATTTTTTTCAAGTCAATCGACTCAAATCGTTTCCTGCAGTAATCATATAATTCAAAATCAAGAACATTTTTCTCTCGGATTATAGATTTGATATCTTCCGGGACTTCTGCCTTGGCAGGCCGGTTCAGGGTCATACGCTTGATATCTATTGTCTTCGGCCATTTGATACCAGTTACAGCGCCGAAATAGTTGAGTGACCTGGCATAGTCTTCAAAAATACCAACGTGAATATTCAATCGCTCGATTGAGTTAATGACCAGTTCAAGATCATCACGATCAACGAGGTCAGTATCGAACATACGTTTCCCCAAAAGGAAGCCGATCATATAATTAGAGGTTTGCCTATTCGACACATAGGCCTTAAGACTCTTTGGAATCGGTTTGATCAGGGACAGGAATTCATGCCGGTCCCTGATAAAATAATATTCTGAAATCAGTCGGTCAATGGGATCTCTTAGCAACATGAATATATCATAATCGGCATATTTATCGTAATTCATAGGATTAAAAATATCCTTTGAATTGGATCGTTTCGACTCATAGAGAATATGACGATAGTTGAAATCCGGTTTCGTTTGCCAATCTGTTTTATTCATCACGCAGTTTATCGTGGTACCGCCGGTTTTTGGAATATGAATAAAGATATTTCTAGAGGGCATAAACGCTGCAGCTTTGGCTAAATATACTCAATTTCGTGAATTAATCTTTCCCTATTAATTACATTTGTAGAACTGATGATCACAAAAGAAATCTCATTTATAATTCCTGTTTTCAATCGCCCGGAGGAGATCAGGGAACTTCTGCAAAGCTTTTGCCAGCTCGAGGGCGACAAGGACTTTGAGATCGTTATAATTGAGGACGGGTCAACGATTCCTTCTGAAAAAGAAGTGGGCGAATTCTCAGATCGGTTGAACATTTCTTACTACACCAAGCCGAATTCAGGTCCTGGAGATTCCAGGAATTTTGGCATGAGACATGCCAAGGGAGATTATTTTATCATATTGGATTCCGATTGCCTCTTACCGCCAAATTATCTTGTTGAGGTTATCGATGAATTAAACGGGGAATTCGTTCATTGTTTTGGGGGGCCTGATACTGCCCATGAGTCCTTCTCCTCTATCCAGAAGGCGATTAATTTCAGTATGACCTCCTGGCTTACCACTGGGGGAATACGCGGCAGGAGATCCCAAATCCATAAGTTTCAGCCCCGGAGTTTTAATATGGGTTTATCAAAGGAAGCATTCAAGGCCAGTGGAGGTTTCGGAAAGATACATCCTGGCGAGGATCCCGACCTCTCAATCCGCTTGGTTGATTTGGGTTATAATACACGCTTGTTTCCAGATGCTTTTGTATATCATAAAAGACGGATTTCCTGGGGTAAATTTTTTAAACAGGTATATAAATTCGGAATGGTTCGCGTAATTCTCAATCGCTGGCATCCGGGAAGCAAGAGACTGTTCTATTGGTTCCCAACGGTTTTTACGCTCGGATTAATTCTGGCAATTCTGTTAATGTTCGTGGGGTATTTTGAATTGCTTTATTTCTATGGATTGTATTTCCTGTTGATTTTTCTTGTAAGTTGGTCGTTGAACAGGAGTATTGTTGTCGGGATTTCTTCTGTTTTTGCCGTAATCGTGCAATTCCTGGGATATGGATATGGTTTTCTGCGTTCGCAGCTCAAACTATTCCATTCAAAACTACCGGAGGACCAGTTATTTCCGGAATTATTCTTTAAATAGAGTTATATATGATCAGGCGTAAAATCGACAAATTCATGAAAAGCGGGAGGATCAATATCTTTCTCCTATTCGTTCTACTTGCCCTGTTGTTTTCGCTGTTAACCAAACTATCCAGGGATTACACCCAAACCCTGAGTATGGATTTGCGCCCGGTAAATGTTCCTGAAGATAAGGTGATAGTTAAGGATTCTTTGCAGAAAATAAATGTTACCCTATCGACCTATGGGTTTAAATTGATCAGGTATGCTGTGGCAAAGCCGATTATCGATATCGATTTCAGTGCATTAGATAATGATGAAACCTATTATTATTGGACTCAGCAACGCGAGTTTTCGAAGGTCGTTGATCAATTCGATCCCAATGTCAGGATTGAAACCATCAATCCGGATACCCTGAAATTCAGATATGATACCAACGCCGTTCAAAAAGTACCCGTGATCTTAGACGCTAATATCAAATTCAGTTCAGGGTTTGATATCATCGATTCCATTCAGCTTGAGCCCGATTCCATAAGGGTAATCGGACCATCCATTTTAATTGATACGGTTTCGACAATTAAAACAAGGCCACTTACATTGGAGGATATCAACTCTGATATAACCGAATTAGTCGATTTAATTCCTCCTGACAATGTTCAGATTTCTTTATCTGACCAGCAGGTTACCGTTAAAGCAAAGGTTGAAAAATTTACTGAAGGATCGGTTCAGGTTCCGGTAATCGTTAAAAATGTACCCGAAGACACCAGAATAAATATCTATCCCAAAACTGTTGAGGTTATATATTACGCGAGTTTAAATGAATTCAAGGATATCGTTCCCAATAGTTTTATCGTAGAATGTGATTATGGTCAAACACTAGAGTCGGATATAAATTTCCTCGTTCCCAAGCTCAGTAAAAAACCAGATAAAGTTAAGCAGGCCAGGCTCGGGACTAAACGCATCGAATTCATACTGCAATGATTATAGTGGGATTAACAGGAGGTATTGGTAGCGGCAAATCGACTGTAGCCGGTTTTTTTTCTGAACTGGGTATTCCCGTTTATGAGGCAGATCATGAGGCGAAAACATTGATGAATCGGTCCAAAGTGATCAGGCGAAAACTCATAGCGCTATTCGGGAAAAGAGCTTACAAAAAGGATGGATTGAACAGGCCATTTATTGCGAAAAAGATTTTTAATGATAGTTCCTTATTAGAGGAGATGAATAGTATTGTACATCCAAAAGTCGGGTCTCATTTTAAGCGCTGGGTGAAAAAGCAGAATTCACCTTATATCATAAAAGAAGCTGCAATCTTGTTCGAATCGGGGTCATACGAGGATTGCGATATCATAATTACGGTTACAGCGCCAGAAAAGGTTAGACTGGAACGCGTAATGAAGCGGGATGGATCAGGAAAGGACCGGGTCATGGCAATCATGAAAAATCAATTTTCAGATGAGGAGCGTATCCCGAGATCCGATTATGTCATATCCAATTCCGATCTGGACAAAACAAGGCAGCAGGTCAATGATATACATGCTGAAATCTTGAAAATGAGGGAGTAAAACCTTTGATAGACATTTTTGTTAAGGTAAGGTTAAAGGGTCTTTCTTCTAAATGTTAAAATGTTAAATTTGAACGATGAGCAAGAAGTTATTCGTTTTGTTGGTTGTGCTTATGAGCTTATCGTTAATTGGGATAATCTTTGTCCAGGCATACTACATCAACAATACGGTTAATAACGAAAAGGAGCAATTTACGTTTAAGGTAAAGCGTGCATTATCCTACACTTCAAATGCGATAGAGGACAATGAATTCAGAAATTATGTTGAGGACCTCCAGAAGTTTATTGCTGAAGGCGGAGAGCCGGATTCAACCAGTTTAAGACAGCTTACCTTTCTCCGTCAAGACGAGGATAATAATGAGCTCATCGTTTACAGGAATGGGATATTTGAGGAAAACTATCGTATTCCGTCGTTCATTGACATAGGTTTAGATAGTGTGAACATCAGCCGGATATTGAACGAACGCCAAACCAAGGTTTACAGTACAAATACCATTGATGGCAGTTTAAAATTATCTCCTGAGAAGTCGATTCAGCTAATAACCGAGCTATCCCGATTGGAAAAGGAAACTTTCGAATCGGCCTACAGGGACCAGGCTAAGCGAATTCCGATTCACAGGCGAGTCTCCGAAGAACGGATTGAATATCTTCTGAGTAAAAAATTGCTGGAAGATAATATTGATATTGATTTCGAATACGCCATTTATGCTAAGGACCTGGCGACCAAAATACAGTCTGAGAATTTTGAGCTCGCCAAGAATTCAACCATTGGGGTTCCGATCTTTTTGGATAATAACAATGAAAGTGATTTCACTTTATACGTAAATTTTCCTGAGAGAAAGCGATATATTTTATCATCGATCCTCGGAATGACGCTGTTGTCCATAATTTTTACGACTATTATAATCGTGGCGTACACTAGTGCCATATACCAATTGATCAAACAACGACAAATATCACAGATCAAGTCAGATTTCATCAACAATATGACACATGAGTTTAAAACACCCATCGCAACGATTAACCTAGCGCTTGATGCGATTAAAAATCCGCAGATAATAGATGATAAAGAGAAAGTAAAACGTTATCTTAAGATGATCAAGGATGAAAATAAGCGTATGCACGCGCAGGTGGAAAATGTGCTGCGCATATCTAAACTTGAAAAAAATGAACTCAATATCAGTAAGGATAGGGTAAAGCTTCACGACTTGATAGAGGATGCGATTGCACACGTTGAGCTGATAGTTGAGGACAGAAATGGGTATATACAAACGCATCTGGATGCCGCAAAGTCATCGATATTGGCAAATCCATCACATTTTACAAACGTGATTGTAAATATTTTAGACAATGCGGTGAAGTACTCCACAGATGAGCCGAAGATCGATATTTTTACCGAAAATGTAGGAAACAATATCATCTTAAGTATAAAAGATCAGGGAAGCGGTATGACTAAAGCCGTTCAGAAAAGGGTGTTCGAGAAGTTTTACAGAGAACACACCGGTGACGTACATAATGTAAAAGGCCATGGATTGGGCTTGGCCTATGTTAAACGAATAGTAAATGACCACCAGGGTCATGTCTCAGTTGAAAGTGAAAAGGGTAAAGGAAGCACCTTCATTATTAAGCTGCCATTAATATCTTAACACGATTATGGAAGAGCAAAAGAAGAAAATATTGTTAGTAGAGGATGATCCGAATTTCGGAACCGTTCTCAGGGATTATCTCACCATGAATAATTATGATGTTGTTCATGCCAAGAATGGAATGGAAGGTTTTGAAAAATTCAAAAAAGATGATTTCGATCTCTGTATTTTGGATGTTATGATGCCTTACAAGGACGGATTTACATTAGCCAAGGAGATTCGGGAGAAAAATACCGAAGTGCCAATCATCTTCCTGACAGCCAAAGCTATGAAGGAAGATGTCCTCAAAGGCTACAAGGTAGGAGCTGATGATTACCTGAATAAGCCGTTCGACAGCGAGGTTCTCCTGATGAAGATCAAGGCCATTTTGCAAAGAAAAGCAACCGACAGCGTGGCCGACAGCAAACAGTTTGAATTTGAGATCGGCAATTTTCATCTGAACTCGAAACTACGGTTTTTAAAATATAAAGGTGGTGATCCAATTAAATTGTCACCAAAAGAAAATGACCTGCTGCGCTTGTTAGCCCTGCATGAGAATGATCTTATGCCGAGGGAACTGGCTTTGACCAAAATCTGGAGGGATGATAATTATTTTACCTCCAGGAGCATGGATGTTTACATCGCGAAACTGCGGAAATATCTAAAGGTCGACGAAAATGTTGAGATACTCAACATCCATGGTGAAGGCTTCAGATTAGTTGTTAATCAGAAAGCTTAATTCGTGTTAAGTGTTAATTATAGAAAAGCCGACTTCTAAAAGGTCGGCTTTTTTATTTGACTGCGAACATGGTCAATTATTTCCGGGTGTGGGGTATCATAATCAAACCACTGAATTGATTCGTCCTTACGGAACCAGGTAAGTTGTCGCTTGGCGAAACGCCTTGTATTTTTCTTTATTTCTGAAATAGCCTCCGGCAATTCAAATTCACTTTCGAAGTATCTAAAAAGTTCCTTATAACCCACGGTATTCAATGCGTTAAGATGTTTATACGCAATTAGTGATTTTGCTTCTTCCAGCAGTCCGTCGGCCATCATTTGATCGACCCGCTTATTTATACGATCGTAAATTGATTCACGATCGGCTGAAATCCCGATATGGATACTTTCAAATGGCCTTGATTTAGATTCTGATGTGCGAAATTTTGAAAAAGGCGTCCCCGTTCCCATGCAGACTTCCAGTGCACGTATGACCCTATGCGGATTATCGATCGCGATGGAGCCATAAGTATCCGGGTCTAAAGATTTCAATTCAAGCTGAAGGGGTTCCAGACCTTCCGTTTTAAGTCTCTCATTCAGGCCCTCACGAATGCCGGGATCGATTTCCGGGAAATTGTCGAGGCCGTGTAATACGGCCTTCAGATACAGACCTGAGCCTCCAACCATAACAACTATATCATGTTCTAAAAACAACCGTTCAAGCAGGGCCAAGGCATCGCGTTCGAAATCCCCCACGCTGTAAGGTTCTTCTATAGATCGGTGTTGAATAAAATGATGTTTTACCAGCTTCAATTCTGAATCATTGGGAACAGCGGTACCAATTCTCATTTCCCTGAAGAACTGCCTGGAATCGGCTGAAATTATCTCGGTGTAAAAATGTTTTGCAAGGCTGATACCTAAAGCTGTCTTCCCAATTGCCGTAGGACCTACAACTGAAATGAGATATTTAGTCATTGAGCTTGTTTCCGCAATTATAGCAATAGTCTGCGTTATCCCTATGATTGGTGGCAAGGCAATGCGAGCAGGACTGGGTGTTTGTATGTAGTTCCTTGCGCTGAGAACGCGTCATTTCAGCCCCAACAATTCCTGTAGGAATTGCTATGATGGAATACCCCAGTATCATGATCATAGAAGCGATGAATTGTCCGAGGGCGGTGGCCGGAGCAATATCACCATAGCCCACTGTAGTCAGGGTAACAATAGCCCAGTATACACTTCTGGGAATACTCGTAAATCCGGTATTTTGTCCGCTTTCAACGAGGTACATGACCGTACCCAGGATTATACAAAGGATAAGGACAAAGAACAGGAATACCGAAATCCTGGCTCGGCTTACCCTTAACGCCCTAATGAAATTCGTGGATTCCCCCATATAACGGGCCAGTTTCAAGATCCTGAATACCCTTAAAAGTCGTAAAGCACGCAAAGCAACAAGGGATTGCGAACCAACAAGGAATAAAGACAGATATTTTGGAATGGTCGAAAGCAGATCGATAATGCCGTAGAAGCTAAAGATATACTTTGAAGGTCTTTTAATCGAAACGATCCTGGCTACATATTCAAAGGAGAAAAGAATCGTTATGACCCACTCGGCAGAATCGAGAAAATCGTGATATCGGCTGTCGACATATTCGACGCTTTCGAGCATCACGAAGAGGATACTGGCAATAATGGCAACGAGCAGGATGAGGTCAAACCAGCGTCCGACGGGCGTATCGGCCTCATAAATTATCTCGTGTAACTTATCTCGCCAGTTTTTTTCCGGTTTCTTACTAGTCATTTCTCCAAAAGTAATAAAAGATTATCGATCAAGCCCCACGTCGTTCAATTTCAAGACCTTCAATCTTGAATTGCGTCTCATATAGCTTTGAATGATATGTTGGGTATCGCGATTATGCTGCATTGGGGTGATTATCGATTGAAGCACTTCAAAATTAGTGATCTGATAATTCAGATTATAAAAACCGAAACCCCTGTAGATCCCGTTTTCAATAAGTATGGCACTCCGTTCATCAATAGAGCGGCCCCTGTCAACAATTACCATATTGTCTCTGGCAAAACTGTGATGTTCAATGATCTGCATGACCCTTGTGTTATAACTCTCTACAGGTTCCTCCATTATGCAGGCTCCATTACACAATTTAATGGTATAGTTAAAACAATTGCTGTTCGTTTTGTAGATACCGGTGAGTTTTTGACAGAGTTGTACCTCTTCGGTTACCCTGCTCATAAAACTTTTGGCGCTCTGAAGGTTCGCAAAGGTTGTAACAGGACGGTCATTCTTTCCCACTTTGGCGATTTTAAGATTCAGGTAACCGTGATCGTCTTCAAAATAAAATAGTCCGTGTGTAAAAATCGTTCTTCTTTGAGCACGATTATATAACGGTTTATTTCTTTTTATTTCCTCGCTTTCCTTCAATAAAGCAATCAACTCAGAGCCGGTTTCCTCATAGGTCACAGCGCTCACCTGCAATTGAATTTTTCTGGATTTATGCGATTGCGATGTGAAATGTTGGTTAACCCGTTTCTTGATATTCTTACTCTTCCCGATATAAATGATCTCACCGTCTTCTTTGTGCATATAATAAACACCGGTCACTGAAGGCAGCCCTTCAATGATATCGATGAGTTTCGGTTCCAGCTGATATTTGGGTTCCAGTCTGATGGTTTGCTGAACGATCGACTTTTCGATATCCTTGGCAAGTAGCATGGAGAAGAGCTTGACAGTGGCAAACGCATCGCCAGAGGCCCGGTGGCGATCGCTTACAGGAATTCCCAGGCTTCGCGTAATCTTGCCCAAACTATATGATGGATGGCCCGGAATAAGTTTCTTGGCCAACTCAACCGTGCAAAGGGTTTGCTTTTCAAACTCGAATCCAAGGCGTTTGAATTCCATCTTGAGCACCCGGTAATCGAATTTGGCATTATGTGCAACAAGAATAGATCCTTCGGTTATTTCAACGATGCGTTTGGCAACTTCATAAAATTTGGGTGCATTTCGCAGCATATTGCTATTAATGCCTGTTAGGTTTACAACAAAGGGCTGGATATCTTTCTCGGGATTGATCAGGGAGATAAACTGGTCAATTACTTTATGGCCATCATATTTATAAATTGCGATTTCGGTTATGCCCTCTTCATTATACTTTCCCCCCGTGGTTTCTATGTCTAAAATCGCGTAAATAACTCTTGAATTTGATAGGTTAAGATCTTGAGCCAAATATACTACTTCCAATTCTAACCATGGTACTGCCATGTGCAATGGCAATATTGTAGTCACCACTCATACCCATTGAAAGCACATCGAATGTAACGTTTGAACGTTCCAAAGACCTGAACTCTTCCACACATGAAGCGAGGAACTTAAATTCTTCCCGAATTATATTTTCATCATCGGTGAAGGTGGCCATACCCATAAGGCCTTTGATCTCAATATGTTTCAATGTTGCTAGTTCATCTGAGATCAGTAATGCATGAGCATCCGCCTTTGAAATACCGAATTTGGATTCTTCACTTGCAATTTTAATTTGCAGCAGACAAGCGATCTTACGCTGGTGTTTTTGAGCTTGCTTATCGATTTCCTTCAGCAGTTTCAGGCTGTCAACGCCATGAATCAGGTTGACGAAGGGTGCCATATATTTAACCTTATTCCGCTGAACATGGCCAATCATATGCCATTCAACATCATCGGGTAAGCGGGCCTGCTTTTCGACCATCTCCTGTACCTTATTCTCACCAAATTGGCGATGGCCCGCATCGTATGCCTGTTTGATAAGTTCTACGGACTTGGTCTTAGTGACTGCCACCAGCGTAACATGATCCGGAAGTTCCGCCTTTATCCTGAGAAGATTTTTCCTTATATCCATTTAAAACTCATATATCGTAACGCCGCTCCGCATTTTAGGCAGGATGAATGTACTTTTCGGTGGCATGGTATGTCCTTCATCGGCGATGGCCTTAAGTTCACTTACACTAGCCGGAAGCATTCCAAATCCCAGCCTGTATTGGCCCGAATCGACTTCCGATTTAACATGATCCATCCCCATTTTACTGTGAACATATTCGATGCGCTTATCATTTCTAGGATCAGATATGCCTAAAATCGGCTCAAGGATGGTCTTATGAAGAATTTGCGTATCGAGAGCATCCAGGGAAGATTCAAATTTATAACGCGTTTTCCGAAGGTATAAGGAGTAATAATCCCCATCGAGGTACATGCTGAAATGATGTTTTTTCGATGGATGATACACAGAATTTCCCCTGTTCTCAATGCGATACAGGGAATCGAGTGCCATTAAGAAATCTGCGGTACTCAGGTCATTTAGATCTTTGACCAGACGATTGAATTCGAAAATACGCAGGTCCGATTCCGGAAGGAGGTAGCTCATAAAATAATTATAGCCTTCATTACCTGTATAATCAGGGTTCTCACTTCGAAGTTCATCGGCTAAAAGCACGGAAGAAGAGGATCTGTGGTGACCATCGGCGATATAAAGGGAATTAACCGTGGCGAAGGTTTCCTGAATCCTTTTAACCGATTCCGGTTCATCAACTATCCAGAGAAAATGCGTGTCCCGATAGGTTGTGGTGAATTCAAATTCTGCACGAACCTGCTGGGCATCTTCAATAATCTGTTTTATCTCAGGATTATCGGGATAGGTAAGAAGTACGGGTTCGGCATTAAAACCCACGATCTTCAGGTATTCCTTGAAGGTTTGTTCCCGGTATTCAAGTGTATCTTCATGTCTCTTGATGATCTCATTTTTATAGTCGTCAACACTCACAGCCGCTACTACTCCATTGAATACCATTTTTTCGCGGTTAACGATCTTGTACACGTAATACGCCGGTTGTTTATCCTGAATAAATATTTTGTCTTCCTTAAACTCCTGGTAGCGATTTCTAACCATGGTATAGCGTTCCCGTCCCATCAGGACTTTATGATATTTATATCCCGGATTGATAATATGCAGGAATGAAAACGGATTATACTCCAGACGGGAATCGCGCTCCTGTTCGGTATAGGTCTGGTAAGACCTAGAAGCCACCAGGCTAACTTTATCGCGTGTGGGTCGTACCGCTTTGAAAGGAACTATATCAGCCATTAACGCTTGTTCAACTAAATTGTGATGATACCTTTTCTGCCTTACGACTTTCTGAATAGTCATAGAAGCCTTCGCCGGATTTAACACCTAGTTTTCCTGCGTTTACCATATTTACCAACAGTGGACAAGGAGCGTATTTCGGATTTTTGAACCCATCATACATCACCTCAAGGATAGAGAGACAGATATCCAGTCCGATGAAATCAGCAAGTTGCAGGGGACCCATGGGATGGGCCATACCGAGTTTCATTACCGTATCGATTTCCTTTACACCGGCTACCCCGTTATATAAGGTTTCAATCGATTCGTTTAACATGGGCATCAAAATACGATTAGCCACAAATCCGGGATAATCATTGACCTCAACAGGAACCTTGCCCAGGGTTTTAGATAATTCCATTATTGTTGTTGTCACCTCATCACTAGTGTTATAACCCCTTATGATCTCAACCAATTTCATAATCGGGACAGGATTCATGAAGTGCATACCGATGACCATCTCGGGGCGAGAGGTTGCTGAAGCAATATGAGTTATTGAAATCGAAGAGGTGTTGGTCGCCAGTATGGTGTCATCCGGACAAGCACTGTCCAATTCTTCAAAAATCTTAATCTTGAGGCCCACATTTTCTGTAGCCGCCTCAACTACCAGGCTGGCATATTCAACACCTTCCACCAGGTTGGTAAAAGTGGATATGTTTGCCAGGGTATTTTCTTTATCTGAAGCCGTGATCTTTTCTTTCGCAACCATCCTGTCAAGATTCTTCGCGATGGTTCCCATTCCCTTTTTCAGGGCTTTTTCATCGATATCGATCAATTGAACCTTAAAACCGCTTTGAGCGAAGGTATGGGCAATTCCATTTCCCATAGTTCCTGCTCCTATAACAGCTACGTTTTTCATATTCAAAATTATTTAAAACATTCTATGATTCGCGTTGCAATGCGCAAAGCCTCTGTTCCATCCTCCAGGGTTACAATGGGTTTGCTGTTGGTTTGAATGGCATGAGCAAAAGTCTCCAGCTCATCAAGGATTGCATTGTTATCCTTTATTTCCGGGTTGTCAAAATATATCTGCTTTTTCTGGCCTTCTGCATTTTGGAGTATCATATCAAAATCTCCAGGCTGTTCCGGAGCATCCTTCATCTTAACCACCTCGACTTTCTTTTCGAGGAAATCGACCGCGATATAGGCATCCTTTTGAAAAAACCTGGTTTTCCGCATATTCTTTAACGAGATCCGGCTCGCGGTGAGATTGGCCACGCAGCCATTTTCAAACTCCAGCCTGGCATTCGCAATATCAGGTGAATTGCTGATGACCGAAACGCCACTGGCGGAAATATCAATTACCTTCGAACCAACAACGCTAAGGATAATATCGATGTCGTGGATCATGAGATCCAAAACAACAGGGACATCTGTACCCCTCGGATTGAATTCTGCCAATCGGTGTGTTTCGATAAACATCGGGTTCTTTAACATGGACTTTACAGCTGTGAACGCAGGATTAAAACGCTCAACATGACCTACCTGCCCCCTGAGGTTGTTTTCGGCAAGTAAGTGCCTGATCTCTTCAGCTTCGGCAACGGTTTTGGTAATGGGTTTCTCGATAAATATATGTTTCCCTTTTGCTATGGCTTTTAATGCGCAATCGTAATGCGAAAGGGTGGGTGTGACAATATCGACCATATCAACCGATTCGATCAATGAATCAATAGTATCAAAATACCTATACCCAAACTCTTCCGAAACTTTACTGGCATTTTCAGGATCGGCATCATAAAAGCCGATAAGATCATATTTGTCTGATTGATTCAGAAGTCGGAGATGAATCTTTCCTAAGTGTCCGGCACCTAGAACGCCAGCTTTAAGCATATGACAAAATTTTTAACAAAAATACTCCTTTTTTTTGACAGAATTTTATTCAGAATCGAATGCTTTCAGAATAGTTTCCAGGTTTCAAATGTTTCATTAAATTTACCATCAACAAGCTTCATTTGAGTTGAAAGATTCGTTCAAACATCAGGGTCTCCGGCAGCAGTTGGTGAAGACCATTAAGAAGAAGGGGATAAAGGATGAGAAAGTCCTTAATGCTATAGGAAAAGTACCGCGGCATTTGTTTATCGATAGTGGATTCCTCGATCATGCCTACCAGGACAAACCCTTTCCTATAGCGGCCGGACAAACCATTTCCCAGCCTTTCACAGTTGCTTATCAAACCGAATTACTCAAAGTTAAGAGCGGTGATAAAATCCTTGAAATCGGAACTGGAAGCGGCTATCAGGCGGCTGTTCTTATTGAGATGGGAGCCAGGGTTTACAGCATTGAACGCCAGAAGGCCTTATTCAAAAGAACGAGCAAATTTCTGCCAAAGATCGGCTATCATCCAAAAAAATTGATTTTTGGAGATGGTTACAAGGGTCTCCCCGAAGAGGCGCCATTCGATGGGATAGTCGTAACAGCGGGTGCGCCTTATGTGCCTAAACCTTTGCTTGAACAATTAAAAATTGGTGGACGACTTGTTATTCCAGTAGGTGAACATTCACAGCGAATGACCGTCTATATTAGAACAGGAGAGAAGGAGTATGATAAGAAGGAATATGATTATTTCCGTTTTGTGCCATTATTAGAAGATAAAAATTAATATGAAGATTTCCACCAGAAGGCTTTTAGCATGTGTTTACCTTTTTTTATTTGTCAGTTCTTATTCATATTCACAGGACCTTGATAAACTCGCACTTGAACATGCCAGAGCGTCGTTCGACGAGCTCTATGCATTCTTCAGTATTCCTAATGATGCCAATTATCCGGCACAGATCGAACCCAATGTAAAATGGTGTGAATCGGCTTTTGCGGAACGGGGGTTTAAAACCCAACGCCTGGAAACAGAGACTGTTCCTTTGTTGCTTGCTGAAAGGATGTTTCGCGAGGCTGATAAAACGGTTTTGGTATACCTGCAAATCGATGGTCAACCGGTAGATACAAGCAAGTGGTTTCAACCGGATCCCTATGTACCGGTTTTAAAATCGAAAAAGGAATCCGGCAATTGGGAGATGATATCCTGGTCAAATCTCAAGGGTGATCTCGATCGGGACTGGCGTATCTTCTCGAGGTCTGCTTCTGATGCGCGTGGACCGGTCATGATGTTCCTAAAAGCTATGGATGCCCTGAATGCATTGGAGCAGGAACCAAACTTCAATATCAAGGTTATTATGGATTTCGAGGAAGAACTCGGCAGTCCCAGGTTGCCCGATGCCGTTAGAACCTATAAAGAGGCTTTGCAATCAGACATGCTCGTGATCTTTGATGGCCCCAGACATTTATCGAATGAACCCACCTTAAGCTATGGTGCTCGTGGAATTGCCACGATCTCACTTGAGGTCTTCGGACCACGGACGCCTTTGCACAGTGGCAACTACGGGAATTATTCACCAAATCCGGCTGTAAATCTATCGCGTCTCCTGGCGAGTATGTGGGAGGATGATGGACGTGTAAGTATACCGGGTTGGTACGATGGTATTTCAATAACCGAAGAGGTGAAGTCAATTCTGGCGCAAGTGCCTGACGACGAGGATCAGATTAAAAAGGATTTTGGTATAGCTAAGGCCGAAAATATCGGTGAAAATTTCCAGGAAGCAATCCAATATCCTGCATTAGGGATACTCGGCCTTGAAGCGGCATGGGTTGGGAAGGAGCGAAGAACCATTATTCCGGCTTCAGCGATTGCTGAATTGAATATTCGGCTTGTGAGGGAAACCAGGGGAGAACGTATGATGACACTTGTTAAGGATCACATCGCCAGGCAGGGATATCATATCATTTCCGGAGAACCAACAGAGGAGGAACGGGCTAAGTATAATAAAATCGTCAGATTTGAGGGTGAGATATCATATGAGGCCTTCCGCACGGATTTCGATACCGAGATTGGCGGCTGGTTAAGACGTGGAATGAACAGGGCTTTTGGGAATGATCCTATTCAGATACGTACTATGGGCGGATCGATCCCCATATCGCCTTTTGTAAATACATTAAACTTACCTGCTGTGAGTGTGCCAACTGTGAATCCTGATAACAACCAGCATAGTCCGAATGAGAATATCAGGCTTGGTAATTATATAGACGGGATAAAGACGATTATGGCAATCCTGATGGAACCGCTTTAATTCTTTGTCTTTAATTCCTGTCTTCTCATGGGCATCCTATCGATAAGGCCATAAAGTTCTTTCCTGGTCACCGGATTGCTTTTCCTGAATTTCACGCCACCATCCAGGCCTATCAGAAGCATCTCAAATTGAGAATCTGAATTAAGGCCGAATGAATTCGTTCCTTTCTGAATAAACCAGGAATTGTTGCTGTGATCTTTAAATATTGAGTCCAATACCGCAAGAACAACGATCTTCCGTTCTTCAAGCCCATTCCTATCCGAGAATAATAAATCTAATTGCCGCTTATATGCAGATGAATTCAGATCATTTACTGAAATTATCACCAGGCGGTTCTTCCATTTATACGAATTGAGATCCTGTGCTGAGGTCACTATGGCTGACATGGTAAATAAAACGAAAACAATATATTTAAATACAGCATTCATGGGTTACTTTAATAATATTGAAAACCAATCATGTTGAAATGGTATAATGTAAGTGATGTTATAACAATGGCCAATACTATGATCAGATCTTTAAGTCGGTCAACTGGGCTTAAAGACTTAATAGTTAGAGATTTCCAAAGTACTATTGGGAATAAACAGGCCAGGATGAACGCCATGGTATAGATCAAAAGGATTACTTTAAGGACAAAAGGTACACCATAATCAGACATTTGGTCCTGATAATAGGCAAATAGGATTGCCACTCCGATTGTTCCGAGAACATAGAGCAAAGCTGTTAAATATTGCCATTTACTGATCCAGGTTGGCCTGGTTTCTGAAAAATCCGCAATTAGACGTCGTTTTCTAATTATCCGTCTAATGGGATTAACAACGACATGAAGCAGTAGCATGATCATACTGACGATAAGAGAGAATTGCAACACTCTTTTAAACTTATACCAGGGAACGCGCTCATAAGAGGTAGTTCCGATCATCAGCTCTTGAGCCTTACCCTTATCATCTACCTTGAACTCCATTTTATGAGTGCTTTCCTTATCGTTCATTTGAAAAAGATGCTCATCTACCATTATGTACTCAGTCCCGCGAATATCCATTATCCCCTCACCCTTGTATGACACCCAGTATTCGGTGGTGAATGCACCAAAAAATCTTGCCAATTTCTCGAATGTGGCTTTCGGGTAATTCTTCTGCTTGTATCGGCCCACATAATTTTTTGCGATTTTGTCGAAGTTCTCTGGAGGAGTAATTTTTGCAATATCGCGTTTCTTTTCTCCTAAAAGGGAGTCGAGAAAAGGTATCATGACATCATAACGGAAACTTCCAGCCCCCTTTCGATTGTTCTGTGCAATAAAAATTCCCGTTCCAGTTTCCGGAATAAGGACCATCAAACTAACAAAACCCAACTGACCTCCCGTGTGATCAAGTGAGCGTCGTGTGGTCCACATATTCTCAAAAAAAGCATAGCAAATACCGTATTTGGTCTGCCTCGATCCGTATTGCTGACTGGTTAGTTGTTCAAAACTATCAGAATTTAATAGACGGGTGTCATTTAATTTTCCTCCGTTCAAAAGCATCAGCATATATTTTGACATATCTACCGCGTTTGAAACAATTCCACCACCGGGCGTGGTATTGGTATAATCTCTGGGAAGATAGATCTGTTCATCTTGCCAAATATAACTTCTGGCCAGGTTCGATCGCAGAGTCTCAGGTAGTGGTTGAGTGAGATCGGTATTAGACATGCCCAGAGGTTCAAGAATTTGAGTTCTGATATAAACTTCATATGGTATCCCACTAATCTCCTGGATCAAATATCCTAATAGTGCATAACCAAAATTTGAATAACTATGTACACTTCCCGGTTCGTGAACCTGATCCGGTA
>JABDPL010000052.1 GCA_013042825.1 Flavobacteriaceae bacterium
ACACCATGGTGGTTCCCTATTCTGTTCCCGGTTTATAATTCTGCTAAGAATCGGTTTGATAGGTGGTTTAACTCCGCTTCAAGAAACAGAGAGTTGGTTCAGAAATACCAGGAATTACAAATTGAGATTGACAATAAAAAACGAGCCGAGACGAGGTTATTGGAACAACAGCATGAATTAGAATTATTACTGGAGAATTATAAAATAACCGAACAAAAATTAAACACTAGTAATCTTGAATTACGAAATTTATCTTCAGGACTCCAGAATATGATAGAGGATGAGAGAACTAAAATTTCAAGAGAAGTCCATGATGTCCTTGGCCAGAAACTGACATTATTGAAATTGGAGGCATCACTATTGAATAAAAAATATAAGCAAACTGACACCCAGGTTGTTGACAAAACCAATTCAATGATCGACGTCATAAACGATACCATTGGCTCTGTTCGAAAGATCTCAACAGACTTAAGGCCAAGTATTCTTGATGATCTTGGTTTAGCTAATGCGATTGAATGGCGGCTTAACATGTTTGAAAAAGTAACGAAGATTAGTACTGATCTCAACATTCAGGATGGGGATGAATCGTTACCTCCAGAAATTGTAACTGCTGTTTATAGGGTATTTGAAGAATCTCTAACGAATATTATTAGACATGCGAAAGCTAAGAATGTGAAAGTTGATTATATTAGAAATGATGAAAATGTTGAACTGAGAGTTTCTGATGATGGCGTGGGTATTGATCATGAGAAACTTGAAAATTCTAATAGACTCGGAGTTTTAGGCATGAAGGAAAGGATTATTATTCTTGAGGGGACTTTTGAGATTAAGAATCAAAATCCTTCCGGCACCACAATTAGAGCAATTATTCCAATTCAAAATGAAAAAAATTCTTATAGCCGATGATCATGCAATTCTAAGGAAAGGAATCATCCAATTATTAAAGGAGGACCTCGAGGATTATCAATTTGTGGAAGCCTCGAACGGCATCGAGGTAATAAGTTTGGTTCGTAAGGATAAATTTGAACTGATCTTACTGGATATATCAATGCCGGAATTGAACGGAATTGATGCCTTGAAACAAATACGTGCCATGCGTTTTGAAACACCTGTGATAATGCTAACAGTGCAGGCTGAGGATCAATATGCGATCAGGGTCTTAAAAGCCGGAGCTCAAGGATTTTTAAACAAAGACACCGCCCCTGAGGAATTATTAACGGCCATAAAAAAGGTATTGTCAGGGAAGAAGTATATTACCGAAACAGTTTCAGATTTATTGATTAATAACATAAGACTAAAAAAAGAAGGAAAGGAGATTGATCTTCTCTCAGATCGTGAAATTCAGGTCATGCAGCATATGGCTGAAGGTCAGTCAATTTCGGAAATAGCAAAAAATATTGGTTTAAGTATCAATACCATCAGTACATACAGGAGCCGTATAATGAATAAACTTTCATTAAAAAACAATGCCGCCATAATTAGATATGCCATTGACAATAATATCATTTGAAGACGAGAGATTATGATTGTTTCCCTTTGATGATTTACGGTTAAACACGCGTATTATCTCCTATAATTTTGAATTTGTAGTTGAAATAACTACAAATGAAATCCAATTAGTTCTACTTGCTATTCAATGATATTTAAGTTGATTTGTGCGGTTGGTAATCAATATGATCTCTAGGGACATATTGAAACTATTAATTTGTTGCGCAATTTAGAGCGGTTAATCTAATTGCACACTGAGCCATCATAAGTTTAATAACATTAACCTTATCGATGGCTCTATTTTTTTAGAATCAATTGAATTTTTAAAAATTGGTTTGTAGGAATTTTTCAAGGGCATTGGTTACCAGGAAATTTTTTCTTTTAAAGGAAAAAGACCTATTTTACCTAAGGACTGATGTGACGGCCACTGATCTGATCAGTGGCTTTTTGTTGTTTATAATCAACTCCTTCTTATTTAATCGTTTGAGATTAACCAATCGGCAGTGAGCTTTTTAAGATAAATTTCTTTTATAATAGCGATAAAGAGAGTCGGCTGGTACGCCAAGTTTTTTCTTAAGATGAATTGACCAGAAATGAAATTGAGTTTTCCAAATGCCATGCTTCCGATACCGACGTGAAGACGTGATAATTGGTTTGTTAACAACAACAAATTCCTTTCTGGCATAAAGTTGAGATATCAATACATTGTCCTCATAGATTATATAGTTCTCATCAAAGCCGTTTAAAGAACTAAATAAATCCCGGGTTATAAAAAGGCTTTGATCGCCTCCTCTGCAAATTCGCCAATTGAATTGTGTGAACCATCCCGCTAAATTTAGCCACCAGTGGTTGTCATCAAATTTCAGTCGAAAACAACCTGCTAAATTATCTCTTTCGATTTCAATTAATACGAGTTCGTCAAATAGTTTAGGGGGAAACGAATCTGCATGAAGGAAGTAAAGTATATCCCCGGTCGCCGACCTGGCACCGGTATTCATTTGCCTGGCCCTACCGCAATCCTCCTGCAAAACAGTAACATTATTAAAAGCTGAAGCAATCGCCACACTGTCATCTGAACTTCCGCCATCTATAACCAGAATATCTGCGATATTTTCGGGATTGCTTATCTGTTGTAAATGTCGAATTAAAGGTCCAATATTATCGGCCTCATTTAAAACAGGGATGATAATTGAGATTTTATTCATTTAAGGCCCAGTTGTAGGTCTTATAACGTTTTCTGGCATTGGGTGAAATGTCAACATCGGTATACCGGTTTATAAAGTCGATAACGCTCCCATCAGACTTAAAATCCTTGGCGAACCATTGAAATATTTTGGAGATCTCAATAGCATCGGCTGCAATTGAGTTTCGTTTTGTATCAGATAAAAATAAACGGGTAGCTTCGGTTAGTTGTTGATCGAGTCGTTCGGCAACATATGCTTCATTTCGTAATTTCGGACAGGAATAGGAGGCGCAAACAATGGCGAAGTGCATGCGTGGTTCATCCATTTTTCTTAAGATCTGATGTTCAACCTCGTCGAGATTATACTGTTTTGATCCCAGATTCCACAAGCGTTGCTCCCAGGGATCATCGATATCCTTGATGCTTTTAACGGGATAGTTTCTCAGGATGAGGTCAACGGTTAACGCATTATAAGCATTAATCCAGTAGGCCAGCTTATCTGCTTTTGACCAGTTTTTATCAGGGGTGTTTTTTGCTAATTGTGAAATGTATTTTTGAAGCTTATTCCGTTCCAATTTAATAGCGTTATAATCAACCTGACCATCTACCGTTACATATTGATTTAATAATTGATTCCAAACCGAATGATCAAAGCTGGATTGACTTGTCGCAGGATCAGATTCGAACGTGTCGTGTTGAATGTTTCCGGAAGGTTCTTCTGCCGTTTGTGTGCTAGGGTTTTCCGAAATATTTGATGGCGTGGCACGCTCACCATGGCGTTCACAACTACCATTATGAAACAATAACACAAAAAGAAAGATTAGAATTTTCATGATTTACCAAAAGGATATAATTCTTGATTTAAAAAATCCTGTGGAAAGCTTTCATCACCGGGAAAACCCAATTCGATGTCCCTTCCGTCTTCAGGGATGTAATCGGTTTTAAAAATATAATCCCAAATACTTAAGGTCAGTCCGAAGTTTACCCCATACCTTACATTCTTCGGTAGTTCTTTGGCGTGATGCCAGATATGCATTTTGGGATTATTGAGGATGTAACGCAGCGGACCATAATTCCAACCGAGATTGGCATGATTGAGATGGCCGACAG
>JABDPL010000054.1 GCA_013042825.1 Flavobacteriaceae bacterium
GGAACAGGAGAAACAGCTCCCATCCCCCCGGTATTGAGTCCGGTATCCCCTTCACCTATTCTCTTATAATCTTTAGCATAAGGTAAAATCTTGTAACTACTGCCATCGGTTAAAACAAAACAGCTCAGCTCAATGCCGTCGAGAAACTCTTCGATAACAACGGTTTTACCCGCCTCTCCAAATTTCGAATCGATAAGCATAAAACGCAACTGCTTCTTAGCTTCTTCAAGATCTGACAGGATAAGAACGCCCTTGCCTGCTGCCAAGCCATCAGCTTTTAATACATAGGGCGGTTTAATCCCTTCCAAATACTCAAGGCCCTTTTGGAATTCAGAAGCATCAAAGCTCTGATAGCCGGCGGTTGGTATGCCGTGACGTTTCATGAATTCCTTAGCATATTGTTTACTGCCCTCCAATTTAGCTCCCTCCTTTGAAGGCCCCACAACTATAACATCTGCCAGATCGGGATCGTTTTCAACATAATCGCAGATGCCTTTTACCAGAGGTGCCTCAGGACCAACGACGAGCATACCAATTTTATTCCTTAGGACACAGGCTTTGATTCCTTCAAAATCGTTGACCGAAACCCTTACATTTTCTGCTGTAGCAGCTGTTCCGGAATTGCCGGGGGCAACAAATACCCTGTCGCAGTGCGGGCTTTTAGATAGCTTCCAGGCAAAGGTATGTTCCCGGCCTCCGGATCCCAATATCAAAACATTCATCGATTGATTTTTAAAGCTCAAAAATACTTGCTTTTACATTGAAAAAATAATTAATTTTCGGAAACCTTATTTCCTCTCGATAATTGAATTGGTTTAATCTGTCTCTTCGTCTAAATGGCTTTCCTATTTCAAAGGCCAGAGGCGTATTAAAACAAATTCAGGGGATAAGCCCGGAGCACTACCCACAACATATCGAGGAGCGTCGCACTGAAATTGTAACCCACCATCTCAAGAACAATGCATTTTACAGGTCTCTGAATGCAAATACGGCTTATTCTAATTGGGGCGACCTTCCGGTCATGACCAAACGCGATCTTCAGGTTCCGATAGCCTCCAGGCTATCGGAGGGTTTTAAGCCAAAGCGGGTCTATATCAATAAAACTTCGGGTTCTTCCGGAGATCCATTTATTTTCGCAAAGGACAAATGGTGCCATGCGCTTACCTGGGCGGTGATCATGGATCGTTTCTCCTGGTATGATATCGATGTCAATCGTTCAAGCCAAGCCAGGTTCTATGGTATTCCACTTGACAAGAAAGGGTATTATAAAGAGCGCTTTAAAGATTGGCTGGGCAACAGGTACCGCTTCAGTGTTTTCGATCTTAGCCAAACCGCTTTCGAACGATGCCTGAATAAATTTTCTAACACGGCTTTCAATTATATAAACGGATACACCAGCGCCATAGTTCAGTTCGCTAAATTCCTTGACAGCAAGGGTATTATTCTATCGAGTGTTTGTCCGAGTCTGAAAGTTTGCATGGTGACATCGGAAATGTTATTTGAAGACGACAAAACCCTTATGGAGCGGGTATTCGGCATTCCGATTGTAAATGAGTACGGGGCATCGGAGTTAGACCTTATCGCATTTCAACATCCGGATGGCCGTTGGCTTCTGAACAATGAAACCCTTTATGTGGAAATCCTTGATGAAAATGACCAGCCTTTACCAAACGGTCAGGAAGGCCGTGTCGTGATCACGTCCTTATTCAATAAAGCGCATCCATTCATTCGATATGATATAGGAGACATCGGGATTATATCTGAAGGCCATGGTCCTAACAATACGGTTCTGGAAAAACTGATAGGAAGAACAAATGATATAGCCTATCTTCCCAGTGGAAAGAAAGCCGCGGGATTAACCTTCTATTATATCACAAAAAGCATAATAGAGGATGATGGAAATGTGAAAGAATTCATTATCATTCAATTGAAAAAAGACCTGTTCAAGATTCAATACACCAGTGATACCGAACTCGATTCCGGAGAAAAAGAAGTGATAGCAAATGAGATGATCAATTATCTCGAGCGGGGAATTCGAATTGAATTTGAGCGATTATCGAAATTGGAACGTTCGAAAAGCGGAAAGCTTAAGCAATTCATCTCCAAAATAAATCAAGAGTCATGAAACTTACAATAGTAGCCGGAGCACGACCGAATTTCATGAAGATCGCTCCAATTATCAAAGTCATAGAGGAGCAACAAGGCAAAGGCCGGGATCTGGAGTATCGCCTTGTTCATACCGGACAGCACTACGACCCTAATCTGAGCGAATCTTTTTTTAAGGATCTCGGAATTCCTTTGCCCCATATCAACCTGGACGTTAAAAGCGGATCTCAGGCTGAGCAAACTGCAGCCATCATGATGGGATTCGAAAGGGATCTCCGTGATAATCCAACCGACCTTGTCATGGTAGTTGGTGACGTTAATTCGACCATGGCCTGCACCATAGTGGCAAAAAAAGCGGGCGTTCAGGTAGCCCATGTCGAGGCCGGGATACGGTCGGGGGACATGAGCATGCCCGAGGAGATAAACAGGATAGTGACCGATAGTCTTACCGATTATTTCTTTACGACCTCCAAATATGCCAATCAGAACTTAAAACATGTAGGTATTGGTGATGACCAGATTTTTTTCGTCGGAAATGTTATGATAGACACCCTGCTTCAGCATCAATCGAATTTCACCCCTCCCAAAATTTGGCACAGCTTAGACCTCAGCGCGAAGTCTTATCTCGTAATGACCCTCCACCGTCCGAGTAATGTAGATCAGGAATTACAGCTTAAGGATTTGATAGCTGCCATAATTGAAAACAGCCGCAATCATCCCATCATTTTTCCTGTTCATCCCAGAACCAGGAAAGTACTTGAGCGATTAGACATCAATTATCCAAATCTGCATTATGTAGAACCGCTTGGTTATTTTGAATTCAATTACCTTGTTCAGCATGCCGTAGGTGTTTTAACCGATTCAGGAGGCATAACCGAGGAAACAACCGTTTTGCATATTCCCTGCATAACGCTGAGGGAAAATACCGAGCGTCCCGAGACATGTGAGATAGGTACAAACCGCCTTGTCGGTCATAATAAGAAACTCCTTAGCCGTGCCCTTGATGATCTTCTCAACGGATCATGGCCAACCGGTGAAATACCGGAACTGTGGGACGGATTTGCCGCGAATAGAATAGTGAATCACCTGATATCCCTGTATCTTCGATGATAAAACGGGTGTCTATTATCACCAGCTATTATCCCCCGGAAACCGGAGCCGCCTCCAATCGTATTTATCATTTGGCGGAAGGTTTGAAGGATCAGGAAATAGACGTTTCTATAATCACCCCCATGCCGAATTACCCTCATGGAAAGATCTTCAAAGGGTATAGGGGTAAGTTTAAAATACGGACAAACGAAAATGGAATTACAATAAACCGCTTATGGGTATTCGCCAGCAATTCAAAAAACAAGCTATTGCGCTTATGGGCCATGCTGTCGTACAGCTTGAGCCTTAGCTGGTTTTTTATCTTTAATAAACTTCCGGAAGTGGTGATCATTCAATCACCCCCTTTACTCGTGTCGTTCACTTGCCTGTTTTTGCTGAAATCGAAAAAAAGGACTGTTGTGCTCAATGTCAGCGACCTGTGGCCTCTCGCCGGTCTGGAGCTCAGGGCCTTCAAAAGGGGATTTGCTTATTCCCTTCTCGAGAGAATCGAGGCTTATAACTACAAAACGGCCGATTTCATCATGGGTCAGAGTGATGAAATTCTGTCACATATCAGGGTTATTCAGGAGAAACCCGCATTTCTTTACAGGAATTATCCAGATCTCGAGCTGGTAACCTCAAGTCCGATTCAGGATTCGGAACGTATCAAGCTCGTATATGCCGGTCTTCTGGGGATAGCACAGGGGATATTAAAGTTATGCCAGGAGATCGATTATTCCGGTATTGAACTTCATATTTATGGCCAGGGTGCGGAAAAATCTGAGATTGAAACTTTTATATCCAATAATCCGGAATTACCCATTTACTATCATGGGGAAATACGCCGTTCGGAGCTGATCAAGATCATAGGAACTTACGACCTCGCATTAATCCCCCTTCTAAACAGGATCTACGGATCTGTTCCTTCGAAGATCTTCGAGCTGGGACTGCTGGGGTTACCTGTACTTTATTTCGGCGGAGGAGAGGGCGAAAAGATTGTAGCGGAACACGGACTTGGCTGGACAGCCGAAGCAGGAAATTATGAGGTTCTCAATCGTGTTTTACGAGGAATTACAAAGGCCGATCTCAGCATGGAAAAACGCCATGAGATAAGGGCTACGGCAAAGGAACAATTCAACTTTAAAAGTCAATTAGAACGTTTGATGGAGCGATTGAATGATCTTGTTTAATACGCTTTTTCTTCTCCTTTTACAGCATTCAGAAAGGTTTGAAAGATGATTTTGATATCGAGAAGAATCGACCAGTTCTCGATGTAGAAAATATCATACTTTACCCGGCCGATAATGTCTTTATCACTTTCCACTTCACCCCTGTAACCGCTTATTTGAGCCAATCCGGTTATGCCCGGTTTCACAAAATGACGAACCATGAATTTATCGATCTTTTTGGCATACATATTCGTATGGCTAACCATATGTGGCCTTGGACCAACGACCGACATATCCCCGAATAGAACATTGAAAAATTGCGGGAGTTCATCTATACTCGTTTTTCGCATAAAGCGGCCCACTTTTGTAACACGCTGATCTCCCCTGGTGGCCTGATGAAGATGGGCCTGTTTATTGGGTGTCATAGATCTAAATTTATAACAGTCGAACTCCTTGTAATTGAATCCGTTTCTTAACTGCTTGAAAAATACAGGGCCTTTTGATTCTAATAAAATCAGAATAGCCAGCACGGGTGTTAGCCAGGAAAGAATGAAGATAATTACCATAGACGAGAACAAAATGTCGAAAACACGCTTGATCACCTGGTTTATTGAATCCTGTAGCGGGATATTCCGAAGTGAAAGAATAGGTATGTAATCGTAATATTCATATTTCAATTTCTTGGCATATATCTCTTTATTGTCGGGCAGGAACTTTACAATTTTCAGGTTGTTATCGGCAAAATCAATCACTTCAGATAACTGTGAAGCGGTCAATTCCGATATCGAGCAGTAGATCTCATCTATGTTTTCGTTACTGATATAACTAAAGCAATCTTCGAGGACATCATGACTTGAATTGCCGTTGAAATCAAACGTCCGTTTATGCAGATAACCGTATTCCGGATACTTTTTAAAAAACCCTTCCAGTGCCAGTGTATTTTTATTGCGACCCAACAGAACCGTGGTTCGGTAATTTCCTCCAAATTCCGCACGATATTTTTGAAGCAAATAATAGATAGTGAATTTGAAAATGGTTATCAACAGGAATACCGAAAGCACATAATTGATAATTATCCTCGGACTGGTATCGAGTTCCCTGAAATAACCATAGAAAGCAAAAACGATCAGGGTAAATAGCAGAAGTTGCCTGAGAATTAAGGTCAGGATTGTTACTTCCCTGGTGTAACGATATACTTCATAGAACTTTGAGGCAACAGATAATATGATCCAGGACAGGGACATAAAGACAACAAACACCAGTGGCTCGATATTCTCAAAGAAATACAATATGGCCAACCCGTTGATGATACAAAGA
>JABDPL010000068.1 GCA_013042825.1 Flavobacteriaceae bacterium
CTGCATAGCTGTGATTGAAATCCTGAAGAGCTGAGGTCAGTTGACCGCAGTATCGTCCCAATTGCAATCTCAGCGTGTCAGTTAGCGGGTTCACCTCAGACCATAGTCGTCCGGGCATCCATTCTAAAAGACGTACCAGCCTTTCCTTGCCAACATCGTCTTTAAATATCTCAATGACTTTGCCGTTACTACTGGCAACGAACTTAGGACATTTAATTTGACTGTTATTGTTAAGATGATCGAGTAATTCTGTCTGAAACCTGATGTTGTCATAACCACTGTCATCACGGGAGATCTTCAGTACGTATTGTGGGTTGCCGTTTTGGTCGACCCTGAAATTCAGGTCGGAGTCTCCTGGCAATACCGAAAGTTCACCATCCAAAGAATAATAAGATCTCAGGATTTCCCTGGCCTGGGTTTCAGAAATTGAAGTACGAATTGATTCCATTGGAAAAAATCATGAACAGAATATGCGTCATGATAAAAATAATCCAAATGATCAATTAATCACCCAATGAAGCATGGATAAATTATAGGATCCGTGTCTGTTTTTTATAGAAGGCTTCCTGTTGTTTCTTCAGAAGCTCGCGAGCTATCTTGCGTTTATAGGCATAAAGTTCTTCCTCTTCTGAAATATCACCATAGACTCTATCGTTCACGGCATGGTCTGTTTGCAGTACAGCTTTTCGCTGCCCTTCATTTTGGGCGGCCCAAATCTTCAATTCATCTTCGGCTTCATTGAACTTAATGTCATATTCACCCCTTGGTGACAGCAGTTTAGCAAAAACGGGTGAGGTTTCAATCGCGAGGAATAACAGGAATATGAAAAATGACGGTAACCACGGTAGTTCGCCCAAGGCATTAACGCGGGCCATTAATCCGTCGAAATTATCAATCACAGGTTGGGAGGTTTCCACCTGGCCCTTGTATTCAGAATTTAATAGTGCCATTTGCGATTCATTGGCCTCTATTTTTAATTTATTGGCGGCTTTCAGTTCCTGGAGTTCAGCAAGCATAGCGTCATGCTTTTCCCGTTTTTCCTTGTAAACTGGTCCTTTGCCGAGGAGCATAGTACCTTCCCGTCCCTCCGCTTCAGCGATGTAGGTCTCGTAGAGTGCATTCACTTCGGCTTCCCTGGTATCGATCTGGTCCTGAAGTGCTTTATTCTGAATTTCAAGATCCTCGATCACCGGTGTGTATTGCAGGGCGATCTGCTCCTTGTTAGCCAATGTAAAATCGTTCTTTTGTTCCAGTAAAACCTGGTTTATTTCCTTCTCGAATATCTTGAGTTCCAAAGGTTTCGCAATAACTACAGCAATGATTACGGCGAGTACGATCCTGGGCATGGCCTGAACCAATTCATCAAGGATATTCCCCGTTTTCTTTATCGTAGACACTATATACCGGTCAAGATTGAAGATGAGCAACCCCCAAAGGAATCCGAAAAATATTGAAGTTGCCAGGTTATCAAACACCGTAAACAAGGCATAACTGGCTGCGATAAATGCCATAAGAGCTGTAAAGAAAACAGTTGCGCCTATACCGGCATATTTGTTTTGTTCCCCGTTTGAACAGCCTTCAAGAATTTTCGCATCAGATCCCGAGCAGATAATAAAGAATTGCTTCAACATGGTTGTAGTTTTTTGATTGACAATACTATTAGAACGCCAACTTTCTCTATTTGTTACAGAATCCTCGGAGGAATGAGGCTGAAAAAATCGTTATTACCGTTTTTTCGACCTGATGCTTTCGATTATAACTGTGGAAACAATCAGTAGTCCACCGATATAGGTATTCAAAGATGGAATTTCTCCAAGAAAGAAAAAAGCGATTATTATTCCGTATATAGGTAAGGCACTGGTAATGATGCCAGCAGTACTGGCCTTGAAGTATTTCAAGCTCCTCACGAACATGGTATGGCCTAAAGCAGTGGTGAGAAATGCCAGCATCAGGACATATGGCCATTGCGATTTAAACCCGGAGGTATCCATCATGAAGGCTGTTGGCAGCAGGACGATCGAAATGACGACAAGCTGATGAAGCATTAGCATGGTCCCGTCGTATTTCTGAGCGTAGGTCTTCAGGATAAGTATCCGAATAGCATAGCATAGGGC
>JABDPL010000072.1 GCA_013042825.1 Flavobacteriaceae bacterium
TGTCACGGCCAATTCCGCAACAGCAGTTTTGAATTGGGAAAAGAAACAAATTCCGTTTAAAATCGAATTGGATGTTACTGATATCGTATTGGCCGATATCCGTAAAAAACTGCAGGATCAACCAGGCTTTACACGTCAGACCTGGGAGCAGGCGGCAAATTTCTCGCTTAATAACGGCGGAAATCTGGAAGAGGCCCTAGGCTGGATTGATGGTACAATTGCCGGTCAGTTCTTCAGTCAGCAAACATTTAATAATACGAACATCAAAGCTCAGATATTGAATAAAATGGGTAGGCAAGAGGAAGCTGCTGCAACTCTCGACAGCTATTTATCGAAAGCCAGTATTTTGGAAATGCATCAAATAGGCCGTACGTATATCGCTATGGGTATGGCAGATAAGGCCATGGAGGTTTTTAGTTTGAACGCTGAAAATCATAAGGATACCTGGCCGGTTCATTATGGTATGGCGCGGGCTTATTCAGCCAAAGGCGATTTTAAGAACGCACTAAATCACCTGAGAAAGGCCTTGTTAAATGCTCCAAATCCTGCAAGTAAGGGCAGGATACAGGCAAATATTGAGAAACTGGAAAAGGGCGAAGATATCAATTAAAACCCTACAAGAATATAATGTGGTTGAGGCCTGGTCATTTTTTGATCAGGCTTTTTTAATTGAATAAGGCCGGTAAAAACCGGCCCAGAAAATTGCGATTTAATTACTTAACGGATTAGATCATTATTTGATGATAACATCGCCGGATAAGGTGATATTTTTTATGTGTTCAATAGTGTTGGACGCTGTTATTCCACTTCCTTCCATCAGCATAAGACTCGCGGTGACCCGAACGTAGAGGGTCAATTCATCGCTCATGAGCAGATTGTTCGGCAAATCGTAGGTCCAGGTGAAATCCCCATCCCGATCATATGAATCATTCAGGGTAATAATCTGCTTCATCTTATCGTCATAAAGCGTAAAGGTTTCATGGAAATCGACCATGTTTTCTCCAGATTGAATTATGTCAGGGTGAAGATCGAGATCCAGGAAATCAATACTCAAGGTCGATTTAGTGAATCCCAGAGGTAAATCGGTGAATTTTAATTCAATATCGACATAGCCTTCTGAAAGCGGTTTATCATTTGTTACCGTAACCGTTTCCGAGTGACTGCCTGCATAGGGGTAAGAGCCCGAAGTCTCTGCAGATAATGGAGCAAAGAATTCAACATCATTCACGGTTCTAATCACTTCTTCTTCCGGCCAGGTTCCGCAGTAACTGAAATCGGCCAGCATGTATGAGGCCCAGGCGCCGGCCCAGATCTTTTTTTGCTGACCTTTGGCATCAGTTATCTCTGCAAATGCAGCATATCTGGAATATTTCCCCAAAGTGGTTTTGTTTATTGTATAAGTAAATAGATTCTCTTTTAAATCAGCACCTTCGCCATGATCGGTAGCATAAGGAAAATCTTTTGGTTGAGGTATATCTGAATTGACATAGTCGACTTCCTGCATTGACCAGGCTTCAATAGTTAACCGGGTTTCATTAATGGAATATTCATTTGAAAACCTGTAAGTAACGCTTACCTCATGATCTGAAACTAAAAACGACAACCAGCCAACGCGATCACCTTTTACATCTATTAAGGGTTTGTTGAAACATCTGACACCATATGAGGTCGAACGTCCCTGAATAGCGTTATCAAGGGCATTGAGATCGATGCTTGAAATGGATTTGTTAGTTTTTGAATTGTCTATTTCCTCAACAGAGCAGCTGAAGAAAGTCCCGACAATGAGCAGGAGTGCATAACACAAATTTTTCATTATTGATAGATTTTGAGGATTGTAAATGTAGGACTGACTTCAAAAAGAGGGTAAGATTTTCGATGATTTGGTTGGATAAAACGATGAATTGGGTTGAGTTGGGACGAAGCGCGAATTTTAACGACAATTGATCCGGGAAGGCTTACATTTTGATGCTCATCAGCTTAGACGGGTGATGAAATGTCGGTTTAACCGATGTAATTCCAGATATTGCGATATTTCACCAGTTTCGCATAGGTGTCGAGGATGGTGATATTATTTTGACGTTCCAGTTTAGGATCCTCATTCAGAACCTTTTTGGCATAATACCTGGCCTGAGCCAGTATGTCCTTATCCTTTATCAGGTTTGCGATCTTTAGGTTGAGAACGCCACTTTGCTGGGTTCCCATAAGATCGCCAGGTCCACGTAATTTGAGATCCACTTCGGCAATCTCAAATCCATCGGTGGTTTTGACCATGGTTTCAATGCGTGTTCGGCCGTCATTACTGAGTTTATGACCTGTCATAAGAATACAGAAGCTTTGATCAGCTCCTCGCCCCACGCGGCCTCGTAGCTGATGCAATTGTGACAATCCGAATCGTTCAGCGCTTTCGATGACCATTACCGAGGCATTAGGGACGTCTACTCCCACTTCAATAACAGTGGTGGCAACCATGATCTGGGTCTCACCATTTACGAACCGCTGCATTTCATAATCTTTATCGGCACTTTTCATTTTTCCATGAACAATAGACACCTGGTATTGCGGTTTTGGGAATTCACGGTCTATACTGGCATATCCATCCATCAGATCCTTGTAATCCATAGTTTCGCTTTCCTGAATAAGTGGATAAACAACATAGATCTGCCTGCCCTTGGCAATCTCATCTTTCATGAATCTGAAAACCTTTAATCGATTATTATCGTACCGATGAACAGTTTTGACCGGCTTTCTTCCGGGCGGGAGTTCATCGATTACCGATATGTCAAGGTCACCATAAACCGACATGGCAAGAGTTCGTGGAATGGGAGTAGCGGTCATTATCAGTATGTGAGGCGGACTAACATTTTTATGCCATAATTTACTTCGCTGGGCGACTCCAAACCTGTGCTGTTCATCGATAATCGCCAGGCCCAAATTTTGAAATTTCACCCGGTCTTCAAGCAGGGCATGAGTACCTATTATGATGTTTAGCTCGCCGTTTTCAAGGGATTCATGAATTTTCTTTCTTTCTGAAGTAATAGTTGAACCAGTTAACAATTTAATACTGATATTCAGCTTATTACAGTATGACCGTAAATTATTATAGTGCTGGACTGACAAAATTTCAGTCGGAGCCATCAAACAGGCCTGAAACCCATTGTCAAGTGCGATGAGCATTGACATTAGAGCGATTATAGTCTTGCCTGAACCCACATCACCCTGGAGGAGTCGGTTCATTTGAGCATTACTTCCGAGATCGGCGCGGATTTCTTTCATTACCCGTTTCTGCGCATCGGTGAGTTCAAACGGCAAATGGTCGTTGTAAAACGCGTGGAATTTCTCACCCACCTGGCTGAACGGAAAGCCTTTTATTTTCGTTTTTCTGATCAGATTTTTTCTGATGAGTTGCAATTGGATATAAAAGAGTTCCTCGAATTTGAGTCGGAATTGAGCTCGTGCCAATAGCTCCTGGCTTTTTGGAAAATGAATATTGAACAAGGAATCCTTTTTGCTTAATAATCGCAGTTCTGTGCACATCCATTCGGGAAGAGTTTCACTGAATTCACCTTTGGTCTCTAAGAACAGATTCTGAACGATAGCCGAGATCACCCTATTGGTCACATTCCTGTTCGTGAGTTTTTCCGTGGATGGATAAATAGGCTGCATGGCCGATCTCAGGCTTTTATTATGTTCTGAAAGCAACTCCATTTCCGGATGTGCGATATTAAACTTGTTATTGAACCATTTTAGACGGCCGAAAACCACATAGGGCATGTTCATTTTTATGCTTTCACGAAGCCATTTAACTCCGCGGAACCACACCAGTTCGATCATTCCTGTTTCATCTTGAAAGGTTGCTGCCAGGCGTTTGCCCGAGCGTTGGCCGACGGTTTCCAGCTGTTTAATAGTTCCTATGATTTGGACATCGGCACTGGAAGGCTGCAGATCTTTTATTTTATAATAATGAGTGCGATCGATATAACGATTCGGAAATAAATTAAGAAGATCCTGAAAGGTGTTAATATGCAATTCCTTACGTAATAATTCCGCCCTGTTCGGACCAACGCCCTTCAGGTATTCTATTGAGGTTTGAAGGAATTCACTACGCATCCTTCTAAATTAATCCTTTTGCAGGGATTGACAAGTATAATTATTATTTTGGCTCAACATTTGTTGCTATATGCTCATGCGTCTGTTATTGCTAATTATCATACTCGCAGGCCCCGGATCTTTTTATGCTCAACAAACAGAGGTTGTTGACTTTAAACGAGCTGGGGTTGATGTCTGGATAGGACCTGATGAGAAGATTGTTTACGGATCGGTTTCCTTTGAATTTGAAATTCTGAAGCCAACCGATTCTATTTACATCGATGCCAGGAATATGCGTATAGAAGAGATCCGATATGCTGAGGAAAAGATAGCATTTGACTATGATGAAAAGCGGATAGTTCTTAAAAGAAACTGGCTGCCCGGTAAAACCGAAGAACTCCTGGTAAGGTACAGGGCATGGCCAAAAAAGGCTATGTATTTCCTGGGATGGGACAATGCGGCACCTGATGAGGTGTGGACCCAGGGCCAGGGGAAATATACCAGCCATTGGCTGCCGAGTTTTGATGACATGAACGAAAAGCTTGAGTTCGACATTGAGATTCATGCACCAAAAGGTTTTATGGTTGCCTCCAACGGGAAACTGATAAGCAGTACTCATTTACCGGATAACCAAAGCTGGAAATACGACATGGACCGGCCTATGAGCAGTTACCTCGTTGCCCTTGCAATCGGAAAATATCAAAAGCAAACCCTTCTTTCCCGGTCCGGGGTTCCTATGGAATTGTATTATAGGATTACTGATTCAAACCGTTTTGAACCGACCTATCGCTATAGCAAAGCGATCTTTGATTTCCTTGAAACCGAGATTGGGGTGTCCTATCCATGGCAGAATTATAAGCAGATTCCCGTTCATGATTTCTTGTATGCCGGAATGGAGAATACAGGCGCAACTATTTTTTCTGATGAATTCGTAATCGATTCGATTGCGTTTAATGACCGGAATTATGTTCGCGTAAACGCTCACGAGCTGGCGCATCAATGGTTCGGAAACCTGGTTACCGAGACCTCAGGCACCCATCATTGGCTGCATGAAGGCTTCGCGAGTTATTACGCCTTGCTGGCCGAGCGTCATTTGTTTGGGGACGATCATTTTTATTGGAGTCTGTATAAATC
>JABDPL010000076.1 GCA_013042825.1 Flavobacteriaceae bacterium
TTGTATTTCTGAACCTCCAGGATCACGATAATTATGAAACTGAGATACAACCTGTAATTAAGGAATGCATCAGGTTAGAAATTGGTGTTCTGCTTTACCTTGCTCATCCTACGGCTTTGCTCGGACAGCGGAATATGATTAATGTCTGGGTTCGTGACCGGGAGAATAACTGGAACCTGGGATGGGATATTGGCAATGTTGACTTAAGTACCCTCATTGCCTATAAATTAAAATTGAATTGGGATGCTAAGATCAGGTTGATCACTGTAATTCGTGATCCGAAAGAAGAATTGCAGGCCAGGGAGTTTCTACAGTCCCTGGTTACCTTGGCACGATTACCAAAAACTCTTGTCGAAGTGCATGTTGGTGATTTCAGAACCATTGTAAACCAGGCCCCAGTGGCCGATCTTAATATTTTCGGAATGGAAGAAAACCTCAGGTTTGATATTATTCAAGAGATTTCGAAAAGTACAAATAGCTCCTGTCTTTTTGTTAAAGATTCGGGTTATGAAAGTATCCTGGCATAGGGAATTAAAAATAGCCTTGATAAATTCAGAAAAATTTAATGATTCTGAAACCTTTCCTCTCTCGTTTTTAACCAAATTTGATTATGAAAAAATTCATTCTGTTTATTGTAGTTCTGTGCGTATGGTCCTGTAAGAAAAATCAAGACTATCCTTTATTAAATGAGCTGACTTCTGATTTTTATTCAGAAGAAATGAAACCCTTTTATCATGGGGTAGCATCCGGCGATCCCTCTCAGGAAGCCGTGATAATCTGGACAAGAGTAACTCCGGAACATAAGCTTCCCGAGATAAAGGTCAAATGGGAGCTATCTGCCGATTCACTTTTTTATAATGTCATTAAAAGCGGAAGTTTAAAGACTTCACCAGAAAGGGATTATACCGTTAAAGTTGATGTTCAGGGACTGGAGCCGAATCAGTTCTATTATTATAGGTTTGAGGCACTTGATAGTCAGTCAATTATTGGAAGGACCAAAACCACGCCTGAAAATTCAGAGGATCTTCATTTTGCGGTAGCCAGTTGCAGCAGTGTGCAATGGGGATACTTCAATTCATATGGAAGAATAGCTGAAGAACCGGTTTTGGACGCAGTAATTCATCTTGGGGATTATATTTACGAACATGGAAAAGACGGTTATGGCGACACTACGATCGGTCGAATTCATTTACCCGAACACGAGATTCTTTCTTTAGAAGATTATCGTACGCGATATGCTCAATACAGATTGGATTCCGATCTAAGAAATGCTCATAAGAACCATCCGTTTATATCGGTATGGGACGATCATGAGATCACGAATAATGCATATGCTGACGGTGCTCAGAATCATCAGGAGGATGAAGGAGACTATATGACAAGAAGGGAAATTGCGAGGCAAGTCTACTATGAATGGATGCCTATTCGTGAGCAGAAAGACCTATACCGCACAATTAGTTTTGGTGGGCAGGCAGATCTGATCATGCTCGATGGCCGTCTTGCCGGGCGCTCCAAACAGGCCGATAGCCTGGATGACCCGATAAGAACGGATGAAGCGCACACTATGTTGGGAAAGGATCAATTTAATTGGTTTAATGATCAATTAAGATCTTCTAAAGCACGCTGGAAACTCATTGGAAACCAGGTTATTTTCTCATATCAGGACTGGGGATATAGCGGATTTCGATTGAATATGGACTCATGGGATGGCTATCCGAGGGAGCAGGAATCAATAGCCGACTTTATTCGTAAAGATTCGATTAAGAATGTAGTATTTCTTACCGGTGACACCCATAGTGCATGGGCCTTTGAAGCAACCAATGATCCGTTTGAAAGTTATGATAGAGATACCGGTCAAGGTGCTATTGGTGTTGAATTTGGAGTTACTTCCATTAATTCAGCAAACTCTAATGAACGTAATCCAACAGATTCGGTCAAGGTGCATGAAAGTAAGATTGTAAACTCCAAAATCAATCCGCATTTAAAATATGTCAACATGCGTGATCATGGTTATTTAAAACTAACCCTCAATGATAGTTTGGGAATCGCTGAGTTCAAAATTATCGGCACTACCCGCCAACGGGATCCGGAGATAACAGTTGATAAAGTTGTTAAGGTTAAATCAGGCTCAACTAAGCTGATTATTGATTAAACGAAATCACGCAGTCTTTTGATTGAGCCTTCAAAATAAGTATATCAATTATCCCCTGCACCTCTCTTTTGTCTTCCTTTTCTACAACAAATAAGGTCGCTTGGGGATTCTGGCTATTGATGTTTGGCGAACTGCTTTCC
>JABDPL010000078.1 GCA_013042825.1 Flavobacteriaceae bacterium
GCCCTACACTTACAATCCTGACATTAACGGTAATTTTGTGATCACCGTCCTGGACAGGGAGGATCCTTCAATTGAAGCCGATTATACAATGGTTCACTTTTCACTACAGCATGACGAATTGTTGGGTGAGGATATTTACGTCTATGGCAATTACAATAATTATGCTTTGAATGAATCGAATCGTATGGAATTCAATCCAAACACCGGTTATTACGAAAAAGCCATGCTTTTAAAGCAAGGTTTCTATAATTATAAATATGTGCTGGTGAATAAGAACAACGAATTAGACGAAGGGGCCATAAGCGGTAACTTCGATGTGACCGAGAATAATTACAAGGTTATTGTTTACTACAGGGAGTTGGGCGGCAGATATGACCGGATTATCGGATTTGGGGAAGGAAGCTCCCTAAAAATCTCAAACTAAGCAGATTATTTTGTTAAATTTATATTAGAATTTGGATATTTAGCCCAGTGCGCCTCCATATTTTACTATTTTTGTTTACTTTTAAAACTAGAGACTATTAACACTGACCATGGTACAACAAGTAACCAGAGGGATTAAAATTTCGGTTGAAACCAATTTTGAAGGTACCTTTTACAAGAATTACAAGGTACATTTCGCTTTTGGTTACAAGGTTACTATCGAGAACCAAAGTAAGGATTCTGTGCAGTTAAATTCGCGTCACTGGCGTATACTCGACGCTCTGAACAATGTTGAGATCGTAGATGGTGAGGGCGTAATTGGCAAAAAGCCGGTCCTCAAACCCGGAGAATCCCATACGTACAATTCTGGGTGTTTACTCTCTTCCCCTTTTGGTGCCATGCAGGGCCATTACAATATGGTCAATTTTACAACTACAAAGCAGTTTAAAGTAATAATCCCAACATTCAAGTTAAGTGCTGCGTTCGCGCTCAACTAATTTTCTCAATCAATTCGAACCTGAAATTATTACCATATTGCTCGATATGGAAAAATTTACAGTTACTGTAATGAATGAAGGTAAAGGTTTCCGAATAGACAAATCCGTGATCATCTACCCTGTATAGTCCGTTAACGTCAATATGGCCGTAAGGAGATACCCTGCGAAAGCGAAAGACCAGTTCTGTATCGGTTTCGTAAAGTTCAAACCAGGCCCCGGCGGCAATGCCTCCCAGCCATTGGGCATGACTACTCAGACCATCAACGGGTTTTGGCCGCAAGGTCCCGATAAAATCTGAGTTATGCCCTTTTAGCCGATCAAGAAAATATTTCCGGTTTTCTCGTCTGGTATTTGAGGTGAATTCGGAAATAGCACCTTCAGGAGAAACTTCATAAACATGATTCATTGTATCGGCTATTACCACATTTCCGATGGTGCTGGGGGTAAACCATGTTGAACGGATCAGGCGCTTTTTGAGTTTTTTATCTGTAACTGCTGCGATGAGCGCTCCGGTTACGAAGCGTGCACAATTGCAGCCATCCTCAATGAATGCCGCATATCTTATAAAATCACGCTTTTGCATCCTATTGATATGTTTCCTGGCCTCCTCGTAATCAATGGCATCGCAAACCGATGCGATTAGTTTACCATCGCCATGGGTTTGACGTGGATGTGTACCCAGATAAATCAAGATTTCCTCAAGGTTTGATATAGTATTACCGTTTAAATGCGCCTTTAGTGGAAAATCAAGTTCATGATCGGTATCCTTTCCCCTGACCCGGCCATGGGGCTCAGGTGTGATATATCGGCCAAAATCGTGATACTCCAGTTCACCGGTGGCCTTGTTTATCAGTACAAGTGCAGCATGACCCGCCCGGACATAGTTCTTTTTTCCAATTCCAAAATACTTCAAATAAGGTGAATACCATTCATCGGCTACCATAACAACGGTTTCCGGATAGGCCATCACTATCATTAAACCCGAATCAGTCATTGCTAAGCTGTGATACCCGCAGGTTTTTACGAATTGTACGCTTATGAACCAGGTCTTTATAAAGCATGGAGACCTCCGTTCCTATGCGTTGAACCTGCGTTATGCTGGTGGTTTGAACATAACCCCTGTTCATCACCAAACCATAATCGAGATTTCCTGCCTCTTTTTTTTCATGGAAATCCAGTAAAACATCCGGTGTAAGCCTATGCTCTTCTCTAAAGTCTTCAAACCACTGTTGCCTTTGTGCTTTCATATGTTCGTCATAAAGTGTTGACGACGACCATAGTCTGGGCGCATTGGGTGAGTGCGTGAGGTATTTCTTATTTCCGTCCCAGATAAACTCCAAGAGACGAAGATCCTGCTTCCAATCAAGAATAATCATGGTGAACGGTTCAATACCAGAACAATCCAGGCTATCTATTGCCTCTAAAGTCGATGTGGCAACCAAAAGAGTTTTAGCGATATTTCCCCTGCTTTCCCTGTAAGGTGGTTTTCTTTTATGTTTTTTGAATGCGCCGTTTAAAACACAAACAAGCCTGTTCCTGTCGCTAATGCCAATCCATGTCCCTCCCGCGTTGGCATCCATAGGATACAACAGCTTTCTCTTATCGACAACCTGATAATCAGGCATAAATGTCTTGCGCTCGGGTGATTCATCCCGATTAGAGGTCAGGATGAAATCGTTTCCCGAAGTAGGAATAAAGGTTACTGTACACATGCGATTTACAGTCAGATATATCACTGGCAACTTACAAAAAATGATTTTTTAATTCCAAAGTTCAATGGATTTCTACATGAAAAAAATGTTCAAAATAACGTAACTTTGCAGCTCAAATTCAACTCACCAAAAAACAAAAACACATATGGCATCAGGATTTTATAATGTCCCAATAGCAACAAATGAACCCGTGAGATCCTATGCTCCGGGAAGCAAGGAACGTGAAAGCCTTCTTGCAGCGTATAAAGCGATGTATCGTGATCATGTCGATATCCCGTTTTATATCGGTGGAAAGGAGATCAGGACGGGTAATACGGTCAGTATTAATCCGCCACACGATCACCAGCATAGCGTGGGGCAGTTTCACCTGGCTGAAAAGCACCATATTGAAGAGGCTGTTGATTCAGTTATGGAAGCCCGGAAACAATGGACCCGGACACCATGGCAGGACAGGGCAGCAATCTTTTTGAAAGCTGCAGAGCTACTCGCAGGACCATTTCGTGACCGGTTGAATGCTGCTACAATGATCTGTCAGTCGAAAAATGTTATGCAGGCCGAGATCGACTCAGCTTGTGAACTGATCGATTTTTTCAGATTCAATGTTAAATTCATGACTGAGATCTACAGCAATCAGCCTGAATCGGCACCTGGGATATGGAACAGAATGGAATACAGGGCTCTTGAGGGCTTCGTCTATGCTATAACACCTTTCAATTTTACCTCGATTGCAGGGAATTTGCCAGCGGCACCCGCCCTTATGGGTAATGTGGTAATATGGAAGCCGGCCAGGACACAAATCTATTCTGCCAAGGTAATAATGGACCTATTTAAAGCAGCTGGGCTACCTGATGGCGTGATTAATATGGTGACCGGAAGCTCTTCGATGATCACCGAAGTATTGCTTGACAGCAAGCACCTAACCGGTGTCCATTTCACAGGATCGACAGGCGTATTCAATAGTTTCTGGGAGCAGATTGGCAGGAATGTTAACCTCGGAAAATATATTTCTTACCCGAGGATAGTGGGCGAAACGGGTGGTAAGGACTTTGTCTGGATGCATTCAAGCGCCGATCCAAAGGAAGTATCAACAGCCTTGGCCAGAGGCGCCTTCGAATACCAGGGTCAAAAATGTTCTGCTGCCTCACGCGCCTATATTCCTGAAAGCCAATGGGAAGCAGTAAGGGATTACCTGGTTGAGGATGTCAAATCCTTCAAAATGGGAAGCCCGGAGGACACCTCTAATTTCATAAATGCCGTTATTGACAGGCGGGCGTTCGACAAGCTTTCGTCATATATCGATAATGCCAGGACCGATGATGATGCCGAGATTGTTGTTGGCGGCGGATATGACGATTCAAAGGGATATTTTATTGAACCAACCGTCATTGTGACCACCAATTCGAAATACGAAACCATGTGTACCGAATTATTCGGTCCGGTGCTTACGATATATGTCTACAAGGATGACAACTGGGATCAGGTACTTAAACTGGTTGATCAGACTTCCGAATACGCATTGACCGGTGCTATTTTCAGCAAGGACCGTTATGTTATCGATATAGCTACTCAGGCTCTTGAAAACTCAGCCGGCAATTTCTATATCAACGATAAGCCAACCGGTGCAGTTGTTGGTCAACAGCCGTTCGGGGGTGCCAGGGGATCAGGAACCAATGATAAAGCGGGTTCTGTTTGGAATTTGCTGCGATGGACCTCTAACCGGACCATCAAGGAAACCTTTGTACCGCCTTCGGATTACAGATACCCTTTCCTGGGATAAGAACGCAACGCAAATTATAGTATTAAACCTCAAACCATGTTTGAGGTTTTTTTGCTTACAATTTTTCATCAGAAAGCTTTAGATTAATTTGTATCTTATTAGTGCTTTTATCAAACCTTTTGTCATGCAAAAAAAATACTTCTTCATCATTCTGTTATGTCCCATTTTTCTGATCTCCCAAAACGATTTAAGCGATTTGTTCAGCGCACTCGATAAATCGGAAATGACAACAGACATCTTATTTAATCATGGTTTTAGCTTTTCGAAAATTGCTGATACTGACAAGGATCTGTTTTCTACAAATGATTTCTTTCAGGGCTATAATGAGTTAGCAACCGCAGCCAACCAACATAACTTCTTAACTTTTGAAAAATTACAAGAGGCCAAAATTGAGAGTAGGATAACAGACATAATCCCCATAGGTCTGGTCTTTTCTGAATTTGACATAATCAATGACCAGGCTCTTGAAAATGGGGATGTTCATATAACAAATGGAAAACTGCGAAAATCGGCTACTTCTGAAAATCCCATTTTCGAGATCAGGAGAAAGTTGTTTGCGGCTCCATTCAGGGAATCATTTGACAAGGCATCATTGAAGTTCGTATTAGACGATAGATTCTTCGTGAATACCTCACCCTCCAGAATAACAGGCATTAATGTTGATTTTAACGATGGAAATGGATTAAGAAAAGTAAACATAAACCAGGTCATTTCAGTTAATTACCCGTCCTCCGGAACTAAAGAACTCGTGTTCAATATAGTCCTGGAGAGCGGGGAGATCCTCACGAGTCGATCACTAGTCCATGTAAAAGATTCCGCGATCTCAGGTTCCCGTCACGCACAAGTTTTCTTTACTTCATCGATTACCCCAGATCTGTCGGCTTATGGTGAGCCCGTAAGCTACCCCGGTGAAGGCGAGTATGAGATATTTCTGGACACTACAGATGGTGTTCTGGATAAACCGATAATAGTAGTTGATGGATTCGATCCTGGTGATGCAAGGTCCGTTGCGGCTTTATATGGCTCTTTGAGTTATACCGATACCGGTGGCCCTCAGAATCTTGCCGATAATTTACGTGCTGAAGGTTTCGATGTAGTTATATTGAACTTTCCTGTATACACAAGGGCAGCCGATATGTCGGAAATAGACGGGGGTACCGATTTTATCGAGCGTAATGCAATGCTTTTGGTAGACCTGATCACTATTATCAACGGCAGTAAAACCGGCAGTGAACAGAATGTGATCATCGGTCCAAGCATGGGTGGATTAATAACCAGGTATGCATTGAACTATATGGAAAATCAGAGTCTTCCTCACGATACGAGGTTGTTTCTGTCATTTGACTCACCACACCGAGGTGCTAATGTCCCCATAGGCCTGCAACATCAAATCAATTTCCTTGCCTTTGGATTAGGTGGTAACAACGTTGTTGAATTACAGGAAGTAATTAATGGCATTGCTAAATCTCCTGCAGCAAGGCAAATGCTTGTTGATCATCTCGAGTCGCACCTGCTTGGCTCAAGTATCGTAGATTTCGATCCTTCCCTGCTACTACCGGACCCCCATCCCTGGAAAGACATTTTTGATACTAACATCAATGCTTTAACGGTTGATGGTTTTCCTCAAACAACTCGAAATGTTGCCATCATTAACGGCAGCGGGATTGGGAATCCTTTCCCGGATAAACTTGGAGGCGATGTCAATCCAGGATTCAATTTACTGAATGATAATTTTGTAATTGATGTTGTAACATCAACAGCTGCTGATCTGGAGATTAATTATACGCCTGCCACAGCAAGTGGAAGTCAGCTGGTTAGCTCGGTTGTTATTTCGGTATTCGGATTTCCTGTGATAACATCAACAGCAAATTCACAAGCTTTTACATTCTCTGACGGGGTCGATGCTGCACCTGGCGGACTTTATGATATGTCTTTATTGGGAGGTTCTTCTCCTCCTACGGGGTTGATATCAGATTTTTTCGATGCACTTAAAGCGGATTATTTCAACTTCATTCCTGCGGTGAGTGCAATTGCACTGGAAATTACAGCCAATGGTGAGATCGATTGGTACCATGATATAGATATCGGAACAGGAACTCCCCCTACCGCGGCTCCTGGTGATGTGATTAACAGCACACCATTCATAAATTGGTATATGCCCGATGATAATGAGGAGCATGTTGAGTTGACCGAAGCAAATGTGATTTTCGCTCTAACTGAGATAATCCCTGAAGCCCTGGATACTTCATCTCCGGAATTGGAAACGATTCGATTGGAAAAAAATCCGGTTAAGGATCAAATTGGATTTATAACCAACGAACCTGTTGTGGATACGAAATTGAACATTTATGATCTTAGTGGTCGACTGGTAATGAATAATTCACTTGGCACTTTAACAGGAACTACTCATATTCGGATAAACCTCTCTTCCGGTGTTTATATTCTGAAATTGGAATCGGACCAGGGATTTTATACGACCAAATTAGTGGTAGATTAAACCGAGGGGATATCATAAATCAAGGTACGAGATGCACTAGTTTTTTGGTTTGAAAAAAGGGTTCGGTGAAAATATGACCGAGTTCGTACATATTAACCCGTTCGAAGCTTGAAAGCTCCTCGTCCAGCTCTCCTCCTTTCAGGTAAAGAATACCATTGGGTAGATCATTAAACTGTTCGGTTGAGATCAATTTACACACCCAGTTCACGAATTTCGGCATAGTTGTCACCGCACGGCTAACGATGAAATGGTATTGGCCCTGAAGCTCCTCAGCCCTGATATGTTCGGTTGTTACATTCTTAAGGTCAATTGCTCTGGAT
>JABDPL010000082.1 GCA_013042825.1 Flavobacteriaceae bacterium
ACCCGTTACCCGTTACCTGGTTCCTGGTTCCTGGTACCTAGTCAATAATTATCCCAGGATTAACTCACTTCGTTCGTTGTTCCTTTGATCCCGCATCTGAAAACACAAAACCAACAGAAGGTATTACTGTTACCCGTTACCCGTTACCCGTTACCTGGTTCCTGGTTCCTGGTACCTAGTCAATAATTATCCCAGGATTAACTCACTTCGTTCGTTGTTCCTTTGGTCCCAATCCAGAGAAAACAAACCCAAACACCTGCGGTGTTAGGTTTTTTATTTTCGTTCCCTTAAAAATGTAAACATTTTACGGTCTCAAAATCAAAAAACCCACTCAATTGAGTGGGTTTGTTTTCGTCGTGGTACCTCCAGGAATCGAACCAGGGACACACGGATTTTCAGTCCGTTGCTCTACCAACTGAGCTAAGGTACCTCGCTTAAAGCGGTTGCAAATATAGAGGCAATTTTCAATACCTCAAAGCATTTCACTTAAAATTTGGATTCATTTTGATGTCTCAAATATACGTTTGAAACAGAACTTCAAGCAATTAAAATATAAGCTTACTTAATTCATTCATTTTAACGCCCTCATTTCGTAAATTTACCGCATTTCAGTGTATATGAATTTAATAATTGATGTTGGAAATACCAAGGTTAAAATGGCAATTTTTAGCCGGAAACGGCTATTGAAAAAAACCAGTATTCCCTACAACGATATCCAGGATACCCTGGATGCCCTTTTGATACAATATCCCGGACTCAGAAAAGCCATTCTGGCTTCTGTCGGAAAGAGTTTTTCACCGGCATATCAAAAACTAAAGGGCCGGGTGAAGTTGGTCAAACTCGATTTGGAAACGGCCTTACCCTTCAAGAATAAATATAAAACCCCCAGGACCCTGGGTGTGGATCGAATTGCACTGATCGCAGCTGCAGCTATCAAATATCCAAAGGTAAATACGCTGGTAATAGATGCGGGAACCTGTATTACCTACGACTTTATCAACCGGGAAAACGAATATCTGGGAGGGGCCATTTCTCCGGGGATCAGACTGCGTTATAAGTCGCTGAATAATTTAACCGCTAACTTGCCGTTATTAGAAACGAGAACACCGCGGCATTATATCGGTGCTTCGACCAATGCCTCCATTCATTCCGGAGTAATTAATGGTGTGATAAATGAAATGGAGGGTGTAATTGACCAATATCGATCAGATTGGTCGGATTTAACAGTGATTTTAACAGGAGGAGATGCCAAACTCTTGTCTAAGCGATTAAAAAATAGCATATTTGCCAACCCTAATTTTCTTTTGGAGGGTTTAAATTATATTTTAGAATTCAATACCTGAGCATGTTAAAAAATCTGGGTTTTTGTTTGGCAATGCTTATTGCCTGTTCATCTTTTGCACAGCAGGGGACATCCTCGCCTTACTCATTCTTCGGAATCGGTAGCCTGAAGTTCAAAGGAACTGTAGAGAATCGCAGTATGGGCGGACTGAGCATCTTCAGCGACAGTATTCATGTAAATCTCAGAAACCCGGCCAGCTTTGCCGGTAATAATCTGCAATTGGCACCTTTTAACAACGAAAGCAGGCCGGTCACATTTGCTCTTGGCGGTGAATACAATTCAAACAATCTGAAAACCGATAACAATTCCGATGACGCCAGTACAACGACCTTCGATTATATGGCACTGTCATTCCCGGTAGGGAAGTTTGGTGTAGGCTTCGGATTGATACCGTACACGGCTGTTGGCTATAAATTGAATTCAGAAGAAGTCATAAACGATGAAACTGTGGTTACCGAGCGTTACTCGGGTTCGGGCGGATTAAATCGCTCATTTCTGAGCCTTGGTTACCAACTCAGCGAAAATTTCAGTGTGGGTATTGAATCAAATTATAACTTCGGAAATATAAACAATAGCAGTATAGATTTTGTTTTTGACGATGAAGGTGATCCACTGCAATATCAAAGCCGTGAAACCAATAGCTCTCAACTGAGGGGATTCGATTTTAATTTCGGGCTTCGATATACACCCATGATCAATGATAAACTTCAGTTAACAGCGGCAGCGACCTATTCCCCGGAAAGCAAGATAAATTCAGATAATGAGAGGACCTTTGCCACTATTGTGATCAATGAAACTACCGGGCAGGAATTGGAAGTCAATGAGATCGATGCCGACCTGCAGTCTCAAAACCTAAAAGAAACCAAGCTGACTCTACCGGCAAAGACCAGTTTCGGTCTGGGAATCGGAAAGCCCAGAAAATGGTTTATCGGTGCAGAATACACTTTTTTGCAAACAAGCAGCTTTTCGAATAGGATATTTGATATAGAAAATACTACCTTTGAGAATGCCTCCACATTTGCCTTGGGTGGTTTTTACATACCCCAATACACCTCATTTAACAGATACTTAAAACGAGTGGTTTACCGCGCAGGTGCTCGTTTTGAGAATACTGGGTTGAAAATAAATAATGAGTCTATCAATGAGTTTGGCATATCTTTTGGAGTTGGTTTACCGGTCGGGCGATTATTCTCGAATGTGAATTTAGGATTTGAGCTTGGCAGACGAGGAACCACAAGTCAAGGCTTGGTTCAGGAAAACTTTGTAACTTTCCAACTGAGTTTATCATTGAATGATCGATGGTTCGTGAAACGAAAATTTAACTAACACATTAAAATTTGAATTATGAGAACGAAGATTACAATATTGATGACAGCTCTGGCTCTGACATTCAATATCGGATTTTCACAAAGCAATGAAGAGGATATGAATACGCTCTCGATTTTTGTGGAATATGCGAAAGCGAAGAATTATGATGCAGCCTACACACCTTGGATGGAGCTTAGGGAAAGGAATCCCAAGTTCAACCGGGCCATCTACAAATACGGAGAGGATATCCTGGAAGATAAAATCAATAAATCCTCAGGTGCTGACAAAGTTGCCTACATCAACGATATGCTGAAATTATGGGAAGAGCGAGGTACTTATTTTACGAGTAAAACCCCGAAAGGTGAGTATTTGGCCAAGTCCTGCCAGTTGATGTATGATAACCGTGACGTATTGAATAAAAGCAACGCAGAATTATATGATTGCTTCGACAATGCATATAAAATGGATAAGTCAACCTTTACTAATCCTAAAAGCCTTTACACCTATTTTTCATTGATGGTGGACCTTTATGATGCCAAGGAAAAACCGGCCCAGGCCTTATTCGATAAGTATGATGATGTTGTTGAAAAGGTTGAAGAAGAGGTTAAGAACTATTCTGAAAATCTGAATAAGCTCGTAGCAAAAGAAGACGGTGGAACCGAATTGACCAAAAAGGAAAAGAGCTATAAGAGGTTTTATGAAAGCTATCTTACGGCTTACGATAAGATCTCAGGCAGTATAGATACCAAATTAGGTGACCGCGCAAATTGTTCGGTCTTGATACCGCTTTACACCAAAGATTTCGACGAAAATCAGACCAATGCACTTTGGTTGCAGCGTGCAGCCGGGCGTATGTCGGCAAAGGAATGCACCGACGACCCCTTGTTCTTTAAGTTGGTAAACGCTTACCATAACCTGAGTCCGTCGGCTAATTCGGCATACTACCTCGGAATCCTAAAGGATAAGGAAGGGAATACCAACGAGGCACTGTCGTTTTATGAGCAGGCTCTTAGCCTGGAAACGGATAACTTCAAGAAGTCCAAATTATATGAAAGGATCGGTGATAAGCTGAAGAGCAAAGGAAGCTATGGTAAAGCCAGAAGCTACTATTCGCAGGCCCTGAAACTCAATTCATCGAATGGCCGTCCGCACTTAAAGATCGCTCAGATGTATGCGAAAAGCGCAAACAACTGTGGATCGGATAACTTCTCTAAGCGAGCCGTTTTCTGGTTGGCAGCAAATGAGGCCTCTAAAGCCGGACGTGTTGACCCGAACCTGAGAAAATCAGCTTCACAAACTGCAGCCAGTTACAAGGCAAAGGCCCCGCAACGAGCCGAGATCTTCTCAGCAGGACGTGCAGGAGAAACTATCAGTATCCCATGTTGGATACAGCGATCTGTCAAAGTTCCAAACCTTTAATGCAGGGTAGATCCATTATAATATTACTCATGGTCACAGTTTGTTCTGTGACCATGTTTTTTTCTTGTAGAAATAATTTCAAAGAGGTCCAGAACATCGGGATACTGAGCAGTGAACCGCTTACCGTAGCCGAAAATATAAATACCAAGTATACAGATACTTCGGGCCTATTGTCAGTTTTAAAGAGCCCGAAAATGCTTAACTACTCCAATCGCGACTTTGCCTATTATGAGTTCCCGGATGGTATCGATTTGGTCCTTTATGATGAGAACGATGATGAAACGCATATCATTGCTGATTACGCTATTGTTTACGACGAGACCGATCTCATCGATCTCAGAGGAAATGTAGTCCTGGATACCCATAAGCGGGACACCCTTTTTGCAGACCAATTGTTCTATGATCAGAAACGCGAATGGCTGTTTACGAACAATGCTGTGAGATTCAGAACCCAGGATCAACTGATCGATGGTCATGGTTTTGATTCCGACCGCGAATTTACCAAAGCCCGCGTCCTCGAGGTATCCGGCGTTGTCTTCCTTAATGAATAATTAGTATATTTAGCCGAAATACATCTCTATGAAATTGCTGAAGTATTTGCAGTGGGCTTATCTGGCGTTTTTCGTGCTGTTTTTATATGATGCCATAAGTAACTGGAATATCGACAGGGGTCGGTCATATGTGTCGTTATTCTTTGCTGCATTAGCCTTATTTATATATTTTTTCAGAAAAAAATATCGCAAGCGTTTCGAAGAAAGAGGTAAACTCTGAAAATGGTTACCGAAGCCCTCATTATAATTATTTGCCTGGTATTTTCTGCATTCTTCTCCGGGATGGAGATCGCCTATGTTTCGGCAAATAAAATCCATATTGAACTCGAAAAAAAACAAAGCGGTTTCCTTGCCAATCTGCTGAGGCGTATTACGGCAAAACCATCAAAGTTTATTGCCACCATGCTTATAGGCAATAATATTGCCCTGGTGCTCTACGGATTTTTTATGGGTGACTTGCTGGTGAATTGGTTTCAAACCATGCTGCCTGCCCCTAATAACCTGATCAACTATCTGCTTACCGACCTCAGTTTGCTCACCCAAACGGTGATTTCAACAATTATTATTCTGATCACAGCGGAATTTCTTCCGAAGGTGTTCTTCCAGATATACTCGAATACCCTAGTCAAATTTTTCGCGTTTCCCGCGTATTTGTTTTACCTGCTCTTTTCCCTGATATCAGATTTTGTGATCTGGATATCGGATGTGGTCCTCAAGTATTTTTTCAAAACCGAAGGAGATAATGTACAACTCGCTTTTACCAAGGTGGAACTCGGGAATTATATCAGCGAACAGATGGAACAGGTAGAAGAGAAAGAGGAACTCGATAGCGAGATTCAATTGTTTCAGAATGCCCTTGAGTTTTCCGAGGTGAAAGCCCGGGAGGTCATGGTTCCCCGAACAGAACTCGTGGCTGTTGAGATCTATGAAAGCGTTAAGATTTTAACCGAAATGTTCTCTTCAACAGGCTATTCAAAGATCCTGGTCTACAGGGATTCCTATGATGAGATCCTGGGCTATGTGCATGCCTTCGATATGTTCAAAATGCCGAAGACCATCCGGTCGGTGATCATTCCACCTGAATTTGTTCCGGAAACCATGCTAATAAACGATATTCTCAACGTACTCATTAAAAAACGAAAAAGTATTGCCGTGGTCTTGGATGAATACGGTGGAACATCAGGAATCATAACTATTGAAGACATTGTTGAAGAACTCATCGGTGAGATTGAAGATGAGCATGACACGGTTATACTGGTTGAGGAAAAAATCGATGAGCAGTCATATAATTTCTCTGCACGACTTGAAGTTGATTATTTGAACGAAATCTACAAATTGAATCTTCCCGATGGCGAAAATTATGAAACGCTCGGCGGATTGATCGTAAATCATACCGAGGAGATTCCTGAGCAGCATGACGAGATTCGCATCGATAATTTCGTTTTCACCATTCTGGAGGTGTCTAACACCAAGATCGATATCGTCAAGGTTGATATCATACCAGAGGAATGAAATTCTTTACAACAGCTATTTTAACCGATGTCTGGTTTTTTTATGTTCTTAGAAAGTGGTATTTTCGCCCACTGAATTTTATGTTTCAACACGATTTAAGATGGCAATTTTAAATAAAATAAGACAACGATCCTTAGTGCTTATCATTGTGATAGCAATGGCCTTGTTCTCATTTGTACTGGCTGATCTCTTCAGGACAGGAGGTGGCGGTAAGGCAGAGAATATCGTAGCGACGATCAACGGACGTGATATCAAGCGTGAGGATTTCATGAGAAAGGTCGAAAACCTGCAACGACAGCTTGGACCTTCTCTTACAAGCACACAGGCTATGAACAGGATCTGGGACCAGGAATTAAGGAAGGCAGTCCTCGATGGCCAGTATGAAGAGTTGGGTATTACTGTTGAACGCGAACAAATGCGTGAGCTTATCAAACAAAACCTTGCAGGCTTCGACGAATTTAAAGATGATGCCGGACAGTTCGATGAGAATAAGCTGAATGAATTTATTGCAAACCTTCGGGATATTGCTCCGGAGCCAGCTTTATTGGGTAATTCGGCCATCACCTATGAATCCTGGACGAATTTTGAGAATGATATTTCAGCAGGTGGAAAGTACCAGATGTATTTTAACATGGTAAAAGCCGGCTTAACAACAACTCTCGCAGAGGGAGAATTAGAACACAAGCTTGAAAACGAAAAAGTAGATATCAAATATGTTCAGGTCCCGTATTCGTCTATTCAGGATAGCCTGATCGAGGTTACCAAGGCCGATATCGATGCCTACATCAAAAAGAATCCGGGTAAATATGAGGTAGAAGAATCACGGGATATCCTTTACGTCGAGTTTAAGGAAGAACCATCGGAGGGCGATGAAGAAGCTACCGAGAATAACCTGGTAGAGCTGTCGAAAAATCCTGGGTTCTCCGATCTTGAGAATATCGCAACCTTCATCAATAACAATTCCGACCTTGCATTCACAGACCGTTTCCTGTTTAGGGAAAAGATGCCGGCTAACCTGGTAGACAGTGTGTATCCCTTAAAGGTTGGCGAAACCTATGGAC
>JABDPL010000085.1 GCA_013042825.1 Flavobacteriaceae bacterium
GGCTTTAGTGGCGGCTTCGGCGGTGGTGGCTTCGGCGGTGGCGGTGCTTCCGGTGGTTGGTAATTTACCCAGGTAAAAACAAGGTTGCCTAGATGTGGTTCAATAATCGGAATCTTCCAACGAAAAAACATCTTCCACTTTCAACTTAAAATAAGCGGCAATCTTCAGGGCCAAAACGGCCGATGGTACGTATTTCCCTTTTTCTATTGCATTGATCGATTGTCGACTAACCCCTATGGCCTCGGCCAGATCTGCCTGGGTCATGTTATGCCTGGCCCGCTCTACCTTAATACTATTCTTCATGACGCGCGGTTTTGAGTTTCAGGAAATTAAACCGGATAATGAAAAAGATCAACGGGGTGAACATATTAAAGACGAGAACATCGAAAAAGGTAAAGTCGTATATAAAAATAATGGCTAAAACAAGGATCGCATAATTAAATAGGAGCGCCCACACCAGGGAATCTTTTCTTAGCTTATAAATGAATTCATCCTCGATCTTCTCTTTGGAAAAACCTACAACTAATCCACCGAGGATAATGAACAGGGAGACGATCTCATCTACAATACTGTTCTCAACTATTCTGAAAAAGCCCGTATCGTTTGATAAGATAGACTCACCACTATAAATGGATAGTACTTTAAGTTGCAACCAATCGGTATCGTAGTCGGTAATCATCAGGGCTACCCCTCCTATAATTCCAAGAGTAAACATAACCCAGCCTAAAGGCTTGTACTTGTTCGAAATTAAATAGTTCGTTTTCATGATCATTCAGTTTATCATCACAAATGTAAAACATAAATGTCATTTTGTAAAGTTTATTTTACATTTTGTTCAATATAATTTACCATTGTGATGCATTTTCACCGGTTTAATCCTTAGATTTAATACTGAATTATTTCTTTCTCATGTATGTGGTTATGGGAACACCATGGAAATCAAAATGCTCGCGCAACTGATTCTCGAGAAACCGCTTATAGGGATCCCGAATGTACTGCGGAAGGTTGCAGAAGAAGGCGAATTGGGGTTGAGGAGTTGGCAGTTGGGTAATGAACTTTATTTTAACAAATTTTCCCTTATATGCGGGAGGTGGCGTTCTTTTAATTATCGGTAAGAGGATATCATTAAGTTTGCTGGTCTTAATGCGTTTTGATCGATTCTTATAAACAGTTACTGCCGTCTCAATGGCTTTGTATATCCGTTGTTTAGTCAGGGCTGAAATGAACAATATCGGAACATCGGTAAAGGGTTCGATCTGTTTTCGGATATCGGCTTCAACCGTTTTCATGGTTTTGGTATCCTTTTCAACCAGATCCCATTTGTTTGCCAATATCACAACGCCCTTCCTATTGCGTTCGGCCAACCAAAAAATATTCTGAACCTGGCCGTCAAATCCCCGTGTAGCGTCAAAAACAATAAGACAGACATCGCAATGCTCAATCGCCCTGATGCTGCGCATTACCGAATAGAATTCAAGATCTTCCCTGACCTTCGACTTACGTCGAATACCAGCAGTATCCACAAGATTAAATTCAAATCCGAAACGGTTATAACGGGTATCGATAGAGTCACGGGTGGTACCTGCCACATCGGTTACGATATAGCGCTCTTCTCCTATCAAGGCATTTATAAGGGAGGATTTACCGGCATTGGGACGGCCAACCACTGCAAATCTTGGCAGTTCAGAGATCTCTTCTTCGTCCGATTCAGGTAAAACTTCAACAATAGCGTCAAGCAGCTCACCGGTCCCGCTTCCGCTTATACTTGCAAGGGTATAATAATCGCCTAGACCGAGGTTATAGAATTCCACCGCATCCTCTCGGCGCTTATTGTTATCGCATTTATTTACCGCAAGGAACACCGGCTTGTGAGCCTTCCGAAGTAAATTGGCAACGTCTTCATCCATACCGGTGATGCCGGCTTCCACATCTACCATAAAAATAATTGCATCGGCTTCGTCAATGGCCAGTTCCACCTGTTTATCGATCTCAGCTTCAAAAACATCATCACTGCCCTTGACATAGCCTCCTGTATCGATAAGCGTGAATTCCTTCCCGTTCCAGTCACATTTACCGTAATGCCGGTCCCGTGTGACTCCACTCACAGCATCAACAATGGCTTCTCGTCTCTGAATCAGACGATTAAATAAAGTGGATTTTCCCACATTAGGCCGGCCTACAATCGCAACTATACTCATATACTAGGGTTGCGACAAAGGTAATGCTTCCATTGTGAAGAAAAAACAGTATTTTGAGGTGGAATTATTGCGATATGTCCTTACCTAATGAAATAGTCTTACGTCCCCGGTTCAGCATGGATTTTGATTACTCCAATGAGGATATATTGCGACTATTTGAAGAAGCCAGGACGACCCAAAAGGATTTCATTGTAAGCCGGGTAGATGATCATGTCTTTATAAAGTTTCCTGTTGAAAAGCAGCATTTTTGGTCACCTCAACTGCATATTGAAATATTCGAAACCGAACCTGGCAAAAGTAAACTACATGGGCTATTCGGGCCCAAACCCACAGTATGGACCATGTTTATGTTTCTTCATTTCATCGTGGCGGGACTGTTTATCGCTTTTGGAATCTGGGCATATACCAACTGGTCCCTTGATAAGGATTTCGCCATTCAACTCTTTCTTACCATAATGATGGTAGTCCTTTGGATTGTGCTTTATTTTTCAGGACGACTCGGGCGATCGGCTGGTAAGGGAGAAATGCAGGAATTGCACTGGTTTATGGTCGATGTGCTTGAGAAACGGCATTTCAATAACTCATCCAAGACCGGTCAGACCAGCTGAAATCGCAAAATTAAATTCGATTAGGTTTTAATGGATCAAGACTTATTGTACCCGAAACGTCTTAATTGTTTGGCGCTGCTGCGCCAGTTCTTATTGACCTTCACAAATAGTTCCAGGAAAACCTGTTTTCCAAAGAAGGCTTCCAAGTCCTTCCGGGCTTGAACACCAACAGTTTTTAGTGCCTTACCTTTATGCCCGATGATTATGCCTTTTTGGGTCTCTCGCTCTACCATGATAACAGAACGGATCCGGATCAATTTTTCCGATTCCTCAAAGGATTCGGTCTCAATCTCAACCGCGTAAGGGATTTCTTTTTTATAGTTCAGCAGTATCTTTTCCCTTATGATCTCGTTAACAAAGAAACGTTCGGGCTTATCTGTTAATTGATCCTTTGGAAAAAATGGCGGTGATTCAGGCAGCAGCTCGATAATGCGATTCAAAACAATATCAATATTAAATGCCTCCGTAGCCGATATAGGTATGATCTCTGCATTCGGCACCTGGCCTTTCCAATATTCAACCTGAGATTCAACTTTAGCTTGATCAGAACGATCGATTTTATTCAGCAACAGCAACACAGGAATCTTCAGATTATTGATACGCTTCATAAAGGACTCATCTTTAAGCGCTGTCTCCCCTATTTCAACCATATAAACAAGGATATCGGCATCTTCAAAGGCCGAACGCACAAAATCCATCATGGATTCCTGCAACTGATAGGCCGGTTTAATAATTCCAGGGGTGTCTGAAAGCAAGATCTGGAAATCATCACCATTGATGATCCCCAAAATACGATGACGCGTGGTCTGGGCCTTCGATGTTATGATGGAGAGGTTTTCACCCACAAGGGCATTCATCAGGGTTGATTTCCCGACGTTTGGATTACCAATAATATTTACAAAGCCCGCTTTGTGCATGCTGCAAATTTACTTTAAAAAATACCAGTATGTCTAACAATAGGTCCCCGACATTTTCTACGGTTAAACATAATTCACTAATTTTAAGAAAACCAACCAGGTCCTTACCTGCTTTTTAAGCATCATTTAAATATGAAATCTTCTCAAAAGGCCTCGAGCATCATCCTTTGGATTGCCCGGATTCTGGCGATTCTGGAAATCGGATTTATTTTATTTTTTCTTCTTGCTGACTTGTTCGGTGGAGAATCTGGTGGCGCAGGATTCGGTTCATTTAATGAAATACTGTCTTTTGCTTTTTTCCCGATCTTACCGCTCATAGGATTATCGCTGGCATTAAAATGGCCATCACTTGGAGGTATGATATCAACCCTTGGATTTATTGGTTTGTCCATAATCAGGCCTGATCTGATCGCAGATCCAATGATCATGATTCTGGCAGTACCTGGAATTCTATTTTTGGTGGCCTGGATATTAGATAGAAGACGAACAAAGTCTAAGTTCTAGTTGTGTAGATTATTGCTCTTAAAACAATTCCTCGCTTCACATTCAAATAGACATAATAGGGTGCTTGATCAAGCAAAACCATGGATGCCAAGCATCCTCGAAAGGCTGGATTCATTCCTCAACTCCG
>JABDPL010000094.1 GCA_013042825.1 Flavobacteriaceae bacterium
AACTCATACTGCTCATCATAGGTGTCGATCTTATCGAAGGCCCTGGAAAAAGTCTGAATCGTGATATCTTCGGCATCATTTTCATTTTCGGTTCGTTTAAGCAGATATCCGTACACGTGATTCCAAAATTTGTCTAGCAGGAAGCTAAAGGCAAACTGGTTGTTTTCCTTCGCTTTTCTGATGGCATTTGTTACTTCCAAGAATTTTGTTTTGCGGTGAGGTTGGAGATAAAGATAACCAATTGCATGAGAACTAAAAACAGTTCAAGAACGGGCCAAATCATGAGAAGATCAATACTCCTGAGTTTTCTCATAGCGAGACCGAAGACGACATATACAAGAATATACCGGAGGATTACCAATGCGATTGTCAGCTTGAAGTTGAATCCTGAAATCAATAGGATTGCCCCGAGTAGGAGGAAGAGCAATTGCGATAGATAAAATAGGCCCAGGCTTAATTTATGGGGCGTTTTGTAATACCTGGCCGTTCTTACATGACGGCGTTTCTGCCGAATCCATGATCCTAAGGAAGTTTCGGGAACAGATTCCGTTTGACTGTCCCTGTGATAGCAGATGGCGGTGTTCGCTGTATTCGCAACCTGGTTGATAAAAAGGTCATCGTCACCTGAAGGAATACTCATATGATCTTTAAATCCGCCTGCCTTGAAGAAAACATCTTTACGATAGGCCAGGTTTCGGCCAACACCCATATACGGCATTCCCAGCAAAGCGTATGAAAAATATTGGATGGCTGTCAGAAATGTTTCGTATCTGATGAGCATGTTCATAAAACTTTTTGTCTTGCTCATGTAGGAACCAAATCCTAAAACAATGGTTTTTGTATTGGAAAACTGCCTGCTCATCTCACGTATCCAATTCTCCGAAACGGGTCTGCAATCAGCATCGGTAAGCAATAAAAAATCAAAGCTCGCGGCTTTGATGCCGAGTGTAAGCGGGTATTTTTTGTTATTCCAGAATGAATCAACTGGTTTAACATCAACGACCTTGACCTTGTTGTCTTTTTTTTCAAAGGTTCTCATGATCTCCAGGGAATCATCGGTTGAGCCATCATTGATCAGGATAAGCTCGAATTGTGAATAATTCTGTTTGAGGATCTGCGGAATGAAGGCCTTAAGATTATGACTTTCGTTCTTTGCACTCACAATTACTGAAACCCCGATATTCTTTACAGTGGGTTCATAGTATTTATGTAATCCAAATCTCAGGAATATCAATCCGAAATACACGAATTGAAGTAGAACAACAAATAAAAAAGAATACAGCACCAGGTCTAAAACCGTCATGGTGTCTATGAGGCATGCGCCGTTTCGTTACAGTCTTTGAATTGATCGGGAGTTTTACCACAGTATCCGCAAGCTTCGCCCTCACGGTTAAGCATGGGATTTTGACTGGCGCATGTTCCCGCAAATTCACCGTCTTTCTTTGCCCAGATCTTTATGGCAATCCCGGCAATTCCCAGGGCGAGAAGGATAAATGTGATGAGAAGTAATTTCATTGACTGATTTTGTGCAAAGATACTGCAATTAAATCAGAAGGCCATAAAAAGAAATCTTCAGGTTCAGGTGACAACCCGCCCATGCGTTTAGTTATCCTTAATGTTCAGCGGGATCTTGGCAACAGCATTTTCCGGCGCGGTTTTCTCAACTCCACCTTTTGGCTCTATTGTAATGCTCAGGCTCAGGGCATCCTCTATATAAGGGATTGGTTTAAGATTCCTGTCAGCCTCACTTAAGATTCCGAGATTGATCATGCGATCCTGAACTTGAGCCCAGATCTGATAACATTGTTCTTCGGAAAGCTCAGGTAAAGAGATCACATCAATAAGGGAAGATTTATCAATTGGATTGATATAGGCCACAGTTTTGAGGTCCTTAGCCCTTTCATTTCCGCGAAGAACATATTTCTGAGTCTCGGGATTATTGAGTTTCATCAATTGCCTCATCACGTTATCGAGCATTTCATTATTCTTATTGATATCGCTTCTGAGGTCAAATATCTCTTCGGCAATGGTATCGTTCTCATCCACCAGCAACCTGTTCTGATTGTAGAATATATATGATGTTCCCGCAAGCAGGAGAGCAGTAATACAGGCAGCAACCGTAAACCAGGTTGGAATCCTCCTGCGCCTGTGTAAATGAATCAAAGGCTGGTCATCGAGAGATTCCATGATATCGTTCAGAAGATCCGGAGATTTTGCAGCAGCTGCCCTTGCAGTCAATTCGAGTTGCTCCTGTAACAGATCGAATTCCTCCCTGATCTCTTCATAACGCATCAGGTATTGTTCCACCTTAAGGGCTTCCCCTTTGCTGGTGTCACCTATCAGGTATTTTTCAAGAAGTCCTGAATTCAAAAAATCATGTATTTTTTTATCCATATTCACAGGTTTTAAGGATCATAGATCTTTCTCAGTTCTCGTAATCCAATTTTCAACCTTGACTTTACCGTACCGAGAGGAATATTCAGTTCCTCGCTAGCTTCCTGTTGCGTCATGCCTTCAAAAAACAAGGCCCTCAGCACGATCTGGTACTTTTTATCCAGGGTTGCAACGTGATCCTTAAGATCCAGGGCATCCTGGTTTAGGCTCATCGCTGGTATCTGATATACGTTTGAGTCGTTGATTTGGATCTCCTTGTCTGATTTTGTTTTACGGCTGCGGAGTTTGTCTATGGCCGTATTTCTGGCGATTCGATATAACCAGGTAAATAATTTCGCTTTCTTCGGATCGTATTTTTGCGCATAGCGCCATATCTTGATAAAGGTCTCTTG
>JABDPL010000104.1 GCA_013042825.1 Flavobacteriaceae bacterium
CCTTTGGTGATGGTTTTGACGTTGTGCCGGACCGGGATGATTCCCGCTATGGCTGGTCGATGAGCCAGCAAGGTTTTGTTAGCCGTTACGACTGGAAAACCGGTAATAACTATACCGTCAGGCCAACACATCCCGACCCGGATATGAAATTGCGTTTCAACTGGAACGCTGCGATCAATATCGATCCTTTCGATAACAACACCCTTTACTTCGGAAGCCAGTTCGTGCACAAATCAACCGATAAGGGTGAAACCTGGAGTATAATATCAGGGGATCTTAGCACGAATGATCCCGAGAAGCAAAAACAAAGCGACAGTGGGGGGTTAACCATGGATGCTACGGGCGCAGAAAATCACTGTACCATACTCGTCGTTGAGCCCTCTCCGCTCGAACAGGACATGCTTTGGGTAGGTACCGACGATGGACGTGTGCATTACACACAGAATGGTGGCTCAACCTGGACCGATGTAACTTCGAATATTAAAGGCTTGCCTGCCGGAAGCTGGATTCCGCAGATAAAGGCATCGAATAAAAATAAGGGTGAAGCGCTACTGATCGCCAATGATTACAGAAGATTTAATTATACGCCCTATGCCTACAGAACCAAAGATTATGGAAAGACCTGGAAACGGATTGTCGATGGCAACGATGTGGAAAGTTATACCCTGAGTATTGTCGAGGACATTTTAGAACCCAATTTATTGTTCCTCGGGACCGACGATGGTTTGTATGTTTCCTTTAATGCAGGTGATTCATGGACTAAATGGACAGAGGGGTTCCCAACCGTTTCTGTCAAGGACCTTGTAATTCATCCCAGAGAGCATGACCTGGTGATAGGGACTTTCGGGCGTGCCGTATGGGTGCTTGATGACATCCGGCCATTACGGGAAATCGCGGGAAACAATGCCGTAATAAACGATAAACTGAAACTCTTCAAACCACCAACCGCAGTGCAGGCATCCTACCAACAGCCCACCGGAACACGTTTCGGAGGTGATGCACTCTACAGTGGTGATAATCGCGGTTTTGGGGCTCAAATGCAATACTTTGTTCAGATTGATAAAAAGAAACCCGCGGCGAACCTAAAGGACGACGAAGAAGAGAAGGCTGAGGATGCGGCTAATTCAGAAAAAGAAGATAAAAAAGTCAAATGGGATTCACTTATCATGAAGATCTATGAGGGCGACCGTTTGATCAGAACATTAAAACGGAAAGCACCGAAGGAATCCGGGATTTACAAATGGTCATGGGCCATGAATGAAAAAGGGCCTGACCGTGCCTCCAGAGTGATTAGAAAACAACGCCGTGAACCCGGAGGGGTGCGTGTGAAACCCGGAAAATATAAGGTTGTGCTCCATTATGGTGATCAGAGTTCGGAGCAACAGATCGAAGTTATCGGTGATCCGCGCCTGAAGGTTTCCTCCGCTGTTATCAATGACATCTATAGTACATCCAAAGATATTGAAAACATGAGGCAACTGGTCGCTGATGCGGTGAAGCAACTGCTAGAAAGCAAGGCCATAGCAAATGAATATCGCGCTAATTTGTCAAAGCTTGACAAAGAAAAATACAAAGACCAGATCAAGGCATCAAAGGAAATCGTGAAATCAATCGACGCTATCATAGATGATTATCTCGGAAAGGTTGACAAACGGCAGGGTATCACCCGAAGTCCTGATCCTACAGTAAATCAGAGGCTCGGAGTTGCTGCGCGTTATGTCGCGACAAGGCAAAATGGAATAACAGAAACCGAGCGTCGATTGATCTCTCAGGCTCGGGAGGCCCTGAATGAGGCCTTGAGTGAGACCAATGTATTCTTCAATGATGCCTGGATGAAATATCGATCAGATATGGAAGGCCTGGAGATTTCTCCGTTCAAAGAAACAAGGATTTTTAGCAATGACTGAAGCAGAAGCGCTCCTGAGTGGGCGCTTTTTTATTCGATCCGTTTCAATCCATTAACATCCTCAATCCGGATTTGCTTGCCCTTGGTTGAGATCAAGCCATCTTTTTTGAATTGAGAAAGCACTCGAATTGCCGATTCGGTTGCAGTACCGACTATACTGGCATAATCCTCGCGTGAGAGGACTATACTCAACGCCCCGTCTTCCGAAGTGCCGAAATTCTCGTGAATATAAAGCAAGGTTTCTGCCAGTCGCTGTTTAACCGACTTCTGGGCCATGTTAACGATAATGTTATCGGCATCTTTGAGGTCGTTTGCCATATCGCGCAATACCTCAAGTGTAAAATTTGTGTTTTTCTGAAGATCAGTAATAATCTCTTGTTTGGGAATAAAGCATACCTCCATA
>JABDPL010000108.1 GCA_013042825.1 Flavobacteriaceae bacterium
ATATTAAGGCGCCCGGTTCAGTCGGGAGAGTTTGGGGCAGATATGAAGGTTTCATTGATTAACGATGGGCCGGTAACCATAATTATTGATACAAAAAATAAAGAGTGATGAATATAGAGAATGCCCAGCAGGCAGTTGATCAATGGATAAAGAACCATGGCGTTCGGTATTTTAACGAATTGACCAATATGGCCCAGCTAACCGAGGAAGTTGGTGAGGTGGCCAGGATCATTGCACGCCGCTACGGTGAGCAGAGTGAGAAGGAAAGCGACAAGGAAAAGGACCTGGGTGAGGAATTAGCCGATGTACTTTTTGTGGTGCTTTGCCTGGCCAACCAAACAGGTGTAGACCTGCAGGAGGCTTTCGACCGCAAACTTGAACTCAAAGCTAAACGTGATCACGACCGCCACCACGGTAATAAAAAGCTACAATAAATGCGCTTGAACCTGTCAAGATCCTCTCTTATAACGGGCCGGGAACTGGTGATAACCGGCTCTAAGAGCGAATCGAATCGTCTGTTGATCCTGCAAGCTTTGATCCCCGGTATTTCAATTGAGAATCTGTCGAATGCCGATGATGTTGAGGTCATGCAAAGAGCCTTGAGCTCAGAAGCAGATGAGGTTGATATTCATCACGCGGGAACGGCCATGCGCTTTCTAACGGCCTATTTTGCTTCCACCCCTGGCAGGGTTGTCACCCTAACAGGCTCATCTCGTATGAAAGAGCGGCCCATCGGAATTCTGGTGGATGCACTGCGCTCCTTAGGTGCCGAGATCGATTATTTGGAAAATGAAGGCTATCCGCCCTTGCGGATCACAGGAAGGCGATTAAAAAAGAAAGAGGTTAAGGTGGATGCGGGTATCAGCAGCCAGTATATAACAGCATTAATGCTGATCGGTTGTCGTTTTTCTGAAGGTTTCAAAATACGGTTGAATGGAGAGCCTACCTCTGTGCCCTATATCAGAATGACTCAGAAACTCTTACAACAGGCAGGCGTGAGTTGTGAATTTGAAAATAATGTGATAGAGGTTTCACCAATTCCCCGGAACATCGAACCCCGGCAACTAACCGTGGAATCTGACTGGTCATCGGCTTCCTATTTCTTCAGTATGATCGTTATGAGTCCGGTAGGAACAAGGATCAGCCTGCGGTCTTATCGTGCCGGCAGCCTGCAAGGCGATTCTGCCCTGGTTGGGATCTATAAAAACTTCGGCCTAAGGGCAACATTCGATAATCATAATTTAAATCTTGAAAAGATTGCTGAGCCCAAACACAAAACCATCACCCTTGATTTGGTCAATACACCCGATATTGCCCAGACTATTGCTGTGACCTGCCTCGGTTTGGGGCTCGATTGTTACCTGGAAGGGTTACATACCCTGAAGATCAAGGAAACCGACAGGCTGGAAGCCTTAAAAGTTGAGATTGAAAAATTTGGCGGCAAGGTCGATCTAACCAATCGGTCCCTGGAGCTTCAATCACCACAGGAAATTAGTGGTGGAGCAACTGTAGCAACCTATAATGATCACCGGATGGCCATGGCATTCGCCCCATTGGCTTTAAAGACCGATTTGACCATTGAAGATGCCGAAGTGGTAAGTAAATCATACCCGGATTTCTGGACTGATTTGTCCGATTTAGGCATGCAATGGAAATCTGATTAAAAATATTTCCCGAAAAACTTGACAACCCCTACTTTGAGATTGTATATTTGCGACTCTCGAAAAAACAGGTTACTATCAAAATGAAATTGTCACATTTTAATTTTGATCTGCCGGCTGAACTGCTGGCGGAGTACCCCACTGAGCACCGAGATGAAGCGAAATTGATGGTGCTTAACCGAGCTGACCAATCTATCGAGCACAAGCATTTCAAGGATCTTATCGACTATTTTGAGGAAGAGGATGTGATGATCCTTAATAATACAAAGGTATTTCCTGCCAGGTTATTCGGAAATAAGGAAAAGACAGGAGCCCGTATCGAGGTTTTCCTGCTTCGCGAGTTGAATCCCGATCAGCGCCTTTGGGATGTACTGGTCGATCCGGCCAGGAAGATCAGGATAGGAAATAAGCTTTATTTCGGTGATGATGATACCCTTGTGGCAGAAGTTATAGATAATACGACCTCCAGGGGAAGAACATTGCGATTTCTTTACGATGGCTCTTATCACGATTTCAGGAGTAAATTAAACGAACTCGGGCAAACGCCTCTGCCAAAATATATCAAACGGGACGTTGAACCGGAAGATGAAGAACGCTACCAAACCATTTATGCCAAGAATGAAGGTGCTGTAGCAGCACCGACTGCAGGTTTGCATTTTTCGCGCCATCTTCTAAAACGCCTTGAGATCAAAGGGGTACAGTTTGCCGAGGTTACCCTTCATGTAGGCCTTGGAACGTTTAACCCCGTTGAAGTAGAAGACCTGTCGAAACATAAGATGGATAGCGAAGAGATCAAAATTGACCGTTTCGCTGTAAAGACCATAAATGATGCGCTTGAAAACAAGAGGCGCATCTGTGCGGTAGGTACAACAGTCATGCGGGCCATTGAAAGCTCGGTATCTTCTAGTGGTACTTTGAATGAGTTTGAGGGGTGGACCAATAAATTCATTTTTCCTCCCTATGAATTCAGCATTGCCAATTGCATGATCACCAACTTCCATACACCGAAATCAACACTTTTGATGATGGCATCGGCTTTTGCAGGCCATGAATTCATAAAAAAGGCTTACGCGGAAGCCATTAAGGAGAATTATCGCTTCTACAGTTATGGCGATGCCATGCTGATCATTTAAACAAAACATCAAGGCCTCGGAAACGGGGCTTTTTCATCCCTAATAACGTGCTTTACGAAAAACGAGATATTCGTGCCTTATCAAGAGATCAGCTCAGGGATTTCTTCACTGAGCAGGGTGATCAGGCGTTTCGTGGAAACCAGGTCTATGAGTGGTTATGGCAACGTTCGGCTCACAGTTTTGATGAAATGACCAATATCTCCAAAGAAACCCGCGCCTTACTGGATGAATTCTTTGTAATCAACCACATCCGTGTAGATTCTATGCAGCGCAGCCAGGACGGCACCATAAAAAATGCGGTTAAGCTACATGATGGCTTCGTTGTTGAATCGGTCTTGATCCCGACAGAATCCCGAACCACTGCCTGTGTGTCATCCCAGGTGGGATGTTCCCTCAATTGTCATTTTTGCGCCACCGCCCGTTTAAAACGTATGCGAAATTTGAATCCTGATGAGATAGTCGACCAGGTTTCAGCCATTGACAAACAGAGTAAATTGTATTATGACCGCCCCCTGTCGAATATCGTATTTATGGGCATGGGTGAGCCTTTGATGAATTATAATAATGTGCTCAAGGCCATTGACAAGATCACGTCGGAAGAGGGCCTGGGCATGTCACCAAAACGCATCACCCTGTCTACTTCCGGAATTCCGAAGATGATAAAAAAATTAGCCGATGACGGGGTGAAATTCAACCTGGCCCTCTCCCTGCATTCGGCCATCGACGAGACGCGGACCTCAATAATGCCGTTCAACAAAAACTTTCCTTTGGCCGAATTGATGGAATCGCTTCAGTATTGGTATTCTAAAACCAGGAGCCGGGTTACCCTGGAATATGTGGTATGGAAAGATATTAACGACAAGCCGGAAGATATCAGTGCCCTGGTTGAATTCTGCAGGTCGGTACCTACAAAGGTCAACCTTATTGAATACAACTCTATCGATGATCCACGATTCGTTCAGGCATCTGAAACCGCGCTTAACGCTTACATCAGGGCTCTTGAAAGCAATAGAATAGTCGTTAATGTGAGGAGAAGCCGGGGCAAGGATATAGACGCGGCATGCGGCCAGCTGGCAAATAAAAGCTAAATTCATTACCGATTATTAGCCTCAGGTTTTAAGTCCAATTGTCTTAACTTTGTCCTTAATTAATTCAAGTCGGCCTGATCCGTTGAAAGTAGTAGAGGAAATAAAGCAGCCCATTGATTTTGAAATGGAACTTTTTGAACAAAAGTTCAGGCTTTCGATGTCGACCAATGTTGCCCTTCTTAACCGCATCACCCATTACCTTGTTAACAGGAAAGGGAAGCAAATGCGGCCCATGTTTGTTTTTCTGGTGGCCAAAATGTTGAATAACGGTGAGGTTAGTGAGCGCACATACAGAGGGGCATCTGTAATAGAGCTGATCCATACAGCAACCCTGGTTCATGATGATGTGGTAGATGACAGCAACCGCAGGAGAGGCTTCTTTTCTATCAATGCCCTTTGGAAGAACAAGATTGCCGTTCTGGTTGGTGACTATCTCTTATCTAAAGGGATGATCGTTTGTATTGATAATAACGACTTCGACCTTTTAAAGATCATCTCGGTGGCGGTTCGGGAAATGAGTGAGGGTGAGTTGCTGCAGATCGAGAAGGCCAGGTTACTCGATATAGACGAGGAGGTTTATTACGATATCATCAGAAAGAAAACGGCAACTCTAATTGCGGCATGTTGCAGCCTGGGTGCGGCCTCGGTAAAGCCTAATTCAGATGAGGTTGAGCGCATGCGGAAATTCGGAGAGCTTATCGGCCTGGCCTTTCAAATCAAAGATGATCTTTTCGATTATGGAGAAGAACGTATAGGCAAGCCTACCGGTATCGATATAAAGGAACAGAAAATGACCTTACCGCTCATCCATGTTCTCAGTACGGTTTCGAAAAAGGAACATGACTGGTTGATAAATTCAATTAAAAACCACAACAGGAACCCGAGACGCGTCAAAGAAGTGATCAACCTGGTCAAGGAACGCGGCGGGCTCGATTACGCGGTGGCTAAGATGAAGGAATTCCAGGAACAGGCCCTGCAATTACTGCAAAAATATCCCGATTCCGATCATAAACGATCACTGGAATTGATGGTCAATTATGTCATCGATCGAAAAAAATAACATCCCCGGGCAACCATTAGCATAACTTTTGCGTCAATATATTCAGAGGATCAAATGCATTCGCTCTTGAAAGTCATTCCGCTATATAAAAATGAAGACCAGCTTATAAAAAAAGCCTCCCGCAACAACAGGGAGGCGCAACGTCAGCTGTACGAGATGTTCGCACCCAGGATGTTGAGTGTATGCCGTTATTATATAAGAGATGTTCACCAGGCGGAAGAAGTCATGCTGAATGGATTTCTAAAGGTCTTTACACACATCAGATCCTTCAGGAATGAAGGCAGTTTTGAGGGCTGGATCAGGCGCATCATGGTAAGAGAGGCCATTTCCTTTGCCAGAAGACAGAAAAAAATTGAGTTCAGTACAGACCAGGTTGAAAACTATCAACAGCAAACAGTCGATGCAGTTGATATGGAAGTTGATGAGATACAATTGCTCATAGATGAACTTCCCGAAGGCTATAAACTGGTTTTTGTGATGTATGCAATTGAAGGGTATAAGCATCACGAAATCGCAGAGACCCTGAACATCTCCGTAGGGACGTCGAAGTCTCAGTTGTTCAAAGCAAGACGGATGTTGCAGGAAAAAATAAAACGAATAAATAAAGTACGTCATGGCACCACTTAAGATGGAAGAAGAAATGAAGCAAAAGCTTGAAGATCGCAGGATAAGTCCGAGCGCAGATGCCTGGCAGCGACTAAATGACCGGCTGGATAAGAACGAGCGCCCAAAACCAGGAGCTTATTTCTGGTGGATCGGTTTGGCGGCAGCCTGTATTGTATTGTTGATGTTGCTTAAGACAGTCCCGGAAAGCAATCACAATAATACCATTCCTGTAATAGTCGATACCGGGGAGGAACAGGCAGAGCCCACTCTAACGGTTGGGAACGATCCACAGCCTTCTGCTGGGGAAGTTGAAGACGAGGTGAAAAACCGGATTCAGGTAAAACAAGAGGCGTTGGTCGAATCGATCAATCGTTCCGAAGAAAACAAAGCAGGAAAACGTCTTTTGAAAAAAGACAGTCCGGCATCCGGTTTGGCGCAATCCATGAAACCCCGGGAGGAGGAATCAGATGATTTCGTCGAAAAAAATAAAGCCATAATAAATGATTATGAGAATTTACCTGAAACTACAATTGCCGATAATACGAACACTGACGCAAATAGCCAGGAGATCTCGAATGCCGAGTTAGATGATTTGTTGGAACAGGCAAGGAAGCGGCTTAATCTTGAAGAGCCTCTAAAGAATCAAGAGGTTAGAGTGCGTGCCCAAGCTTTGCTTGATGATGTCGAGGAAGACCTCGACCGATCGTTCCGTGAGCGCGTCTTCAAGACCCTTGTATCTGGCTTTGAAAGTGTAAAAACGGTGGTTGCCGAAAGAAATAATTAGAATCAATCAATACATCAATAATCAAAAATGCCTGGAAAGGCCAAAAAACGAACAGTTATGCAAACTATTACTAAAATCATGACGATCCTTGTCCTCACCATCGGGTTGGGATCATCCTATGCACAGGACAGTACAAGTGCAGCTCAATCTTTTAAAATTCAAGTCCTTGAAAAACAAAAGGAACAGATCAAAGCAGAAGAACGCGATCAGTTGAAATTTGCGGTGGAAGCGATTAACAAGCGTTTGGAAAATGGCGAAATAAGCGCAGAAGAAGCTGAGCGCTTAAAGAATCTCGCTGCGGAGAAGCATGCGGCCAATATAGAGAACCGTATTGCCATAGTCGATAATAAAATTGCCTTGTTAAAGCGAAATGCTGAAGAGGAGGTGGGCGAAGATGATTATGACGGATTTACCATCCGGATTGGCAAGGACGATGGTGATGACAAGTACATTCATATTGGGCCAGGCGATAATAAACCGAGAAGATACGACAGGCGTACGACCAGTGATCTGGTGTTTGCCATCGGGTTCAATAATGCCCTGATCGATGGTCAGGATCTCGATGATTCTCCTTATAAGCTGGCCGGATCGGGATTTGTTGAGCTCGGCTGGGCATGGAAAACCCGGCTTCTTGAAAACTCCAATGCCATTCGGTTGAAATATGGATTTTCACTGATGTGGAATAAGTTGGATATCAAGGATAATCAATATTTCGTTCGTGACGGGGATAATGTCATACTGGAGGAATTTCCGATCGACCTCAAAAAAGCCAAATTCAGGACAACAAATCTGGTCTTTCCAGTACACTTCGAATTCGGTCCTTCAAGAAAGATTGAGCGGGACACCTACTACAGGTATAGTACCAGGGATCAGTTTAAGATCGGGCTTGGAGGTTATGCCGGATTTAACCTGGGGACTCTTCAGAAATTAAAATACAGATCGGAAGGAAGGAATGTGAAAGACAAGATCAAAGGGGGTTACAATACAACGGAATTCGTTTACGGACTTAGTGGCTATATTGCCTTCGATGATATTGCTTTATATGTGAAGTATGATCTGTCGCCTATTTTTAAGAACCAGGATATCGAGCAAAATAATATTTCAGTCGGATTGCGCTTCGATGTTGATTAGAGATGTGACCTAATTCAGACGTCAAAAAGTCTTATCACTGACTGGCTAAAGTAGAAGTGACTTTAGGTCTTTTGTCCAGGGCAAACAACAGGCCAATCTCGGTTATGCTGCTGTTATAACCGAGGTTGGGTTCATTTAACCCGGCATTAGAAACGTGCCGTATACCGCTTCTGATATCTATTCTTAAACCCTTTAACTCATAGGTCAGGCCTATACCCAAACCATTGGAAAAACCTAAGCCTTTTTTCATACGTGAGGTGAAATGATCATTGTAAAGCGGGCCTGTACTACCCACGAAATATGCGCTCAATGAACTCGAGAGATACCAGCGCGATAATAATCCCAAGACCAGTGCGTATTCATTTATATAGTGCATTACGCTCTGGTCTGTTGCTGCTTCAATTTCTCTGAATTTTACCTGAAAATACGTGGGTTCGAGTATACCTTCAAGTCGCCAGGATGATTTTCCAAGTAATCTTTTATTCAGAACTAATTTGAAAGCATTATAATCGTAGAAATACGTATCACTACCCAAAAGACGGCCATCGGCCGACCCATATCCAAAGGCCACGCCAAAATTCATATCCTCAGAATTTTGACAAACAACAATCCCGCTGAATAATCCCAAGAATATAATATGAAAAGCAATAGCGCGAATTCTCATAATCCCTCATTCGAGCAAGTAAGCACAATGATGATGCGGGACCTTAACGCTATTAATCGGAGATAATTAAATGTTTCAAACTCAAATTAAATTACAAAAAATTCCTGTTCTATTCAAATTATGCGGTTGAATATCCCTATTAAGAGGCTAAACGGTTGATCTGAAAGGTATTGAATGTATAAAAAAGATAAGCTAAAAAGAGAATTTATACGGTTGGCATCGCCAAGGGATTAATTTATTTTCCCATTAGTTTTCGTTACATTTACAAGACGTTCCTGCCTCGGCGGGAATTTATATCTTGTATAGAATTGATTTCGAAGTCCACCATAGATAAAGTATTTGAAGCCGCTCGCGTTGAAGAGGTTATCGGGGATTTTGTCAACCTTAAAAAATCCGGCAGTAACTTCAAGGGACTAAGTCCGTTTACAGATGAACGCAGCCCGAGTTTTATGGTGTCTCCCGTAAAACAGATCTGGAAGGATTTTTCGAGTGGCAAAGGCGGCACAGTGGTTTCATTCCTCATGGAACACGAACATTTTACTTACCCGGAGGCCATTAAATATCTGGCTAAGAAATACAATATCGAGGTTGAAGAAACCCAATTGTCTTCAGAGGATAAAGAAAAGGCCAATGAAAGGGAAAGCCTTTATCTGGTTACCGAATTTGCGAATAATTATTTTCAAAAAGTATTGCAGGAAACCGACCAGGGCCGGTCTATCGGCCTGGGCTATTTCAAGGAACGCGGATTTACTGGTGAAACTATTGAAAAGTTTCAATTGGGTTATGCGCTGGATCAATGGGAGGCATTTACCAATAATGCACTCAATAAAGGTTATCAGCTGGAGTTTCTGGAAAAGACCGGACTCACTATAGTAAAGGATGACAGAAAATTCGATCGATTCAAAGGCCGTGTGATCTTTCCCATCCATAGCATGTCGGGTCGGGTTCTGGGTTTTGGTGGCCGAATCCTGAAGCAGGACAAACGAGCCGCAAAGTACCTGAATTCCCCGGAAAGCGATATCTACCATAAAAGCAAGGTTCTTTATGGCATCTATTATGCCAAGCAGAGCATAGCCAAAGAGGATAATTGTTTCCTGGTTGAAGGCTATACCGATGTCATTCAAATGCATCAATCCGGGATAAAAAATGTGGTTGCCTCTTCAGGAACTGCTTTGACTCCCGATCAGATCCGACTGGTTAATCGATTAACCAAGAACATAACTGTGCTGTTTGATGGTGATGCTGCAGGAACCCGCGCCTCCTTACGCGGGATCGACCTTATCCTGGAACAGGGGATGAATGTCAAGGTTTGTGCTTTCCCGGAAGGGGAGGACCCCGATAGTTTTGCACGTAAAAACAGTTTTGAGGAATTGAGTTTATTTCTCGAGGAACAGGCCGTTGATTTTATACAGTTCAAGGCTTCCCTTCTTTTCGAGGAAACCAGGAATGATCCCATAAAAAAAGCTGAGACCATAAGGGATATAGTAAATAGCATTGCCAAGATCCCGGATTATATAAAACGCGAGATCTATATCAGGGAATGTGCAAAGATCATGGATATAAGCGAGGAAGTGCTGTTCAGCACCCTGGCTCAGATCGAAAATAAGGCACGAAAGGAATCCGACCGGAAATATAAAGTACAGCGCAAGCAGTTTGAGGTCATCAAGAAATCTCCCGAAACCCCTAAGGTTAATGTTCAATATGAGCTGGAACGAAAGATCATCGAGATCTTACTGCTTTACGGCAATCGAAAGGAACAGTTTGAGGATCTGCAGCTTCAGGAAGATGAAGATGGCGAACTCGTTCTTGAACCGGTGGTTCAGGAGTACAAGGTATTTGAAAAGATATATCTCGATCTGCATGAGGATGAGATGGAATTCTCCAACTCTAACTTCAGGTCAATCTATTATGCCATAATCGATACCTTAAATCAGGACCCCGATTTTAAACTGAGTGAATTCATTGCTCAGGTCAAACCTGAAATTGCGAGCGAAATGACATCCATTTTAATGAATGAAGAGCGTTACAACCTTCATGATTGGGAACGCCGGAGTATCTATCCCAAGCCCAAGGATGTGAGTGTTGCTCAATTGGTAAACGAGACTATTCTCAGCCTGAGGTGTTTTCTTATCGATCAGAAGGTAAATGATTTCAAACAGGAAACCCTGACGGGTAAATCTAATAAGGGTGTACTTGAGGATGTGCTGAATTATTCAAACTTAAAAATGCTTCTAAGCCGGAAGTTAAATCGCGTCTTGTGATCAGTTCAGGTCCAGATGTCTGGCCTGGTTGATGAGATCTACCAGGTTGGTGACATTGAGTTTTTTCATGAGCCTGGCTTTATAGGTGCTCACGGTTTTCTCATTGATGTTGAGTTCGGCGGCGATCTCTTTGTTCTTTCTTCCTGAAGATAACAGCTTGAGAACTTCTATCTCCCGCATCGAAAGCTTCTTATACAGTTTACTGGGCTTATTTCCGCGCTCGTCGAAGGCCAGACGCTGCGCCAGTTCGTTACTTATATAAATTCCACCGCTGTAAACCTTATGGATGGCGTCCTTTATGGTCTGGGTGCTTACCGTTTTGGTCAGGTAGCCGGATGCGCCGGCTTTTATTGTGCTTACCGCATAGATCTCTTCGGGATGTGAGCTGAACATGATGACCTTTACATCGTTATATTCCTTTTTTAATGTACGAAGAGCGGTAATGCCATTCAATTCAGGAAGGTCGATCTCTGAAAGAACAACATCAACATGTGTTCGGCCAACAAAATCGAATAATTCCTTACCTGTGGTAACGCTGCCAATTACCTGAATATCGGGGGAGGACTCAAAAAGCATTTTAAGCCCAGTTCTAATAATGGGATGATTATCTGCTACCAATACATTGATCATAACAGAGGCGGTTTAATTAACATTAACTGCTATAAATGAACGATTTTATCGTCCTTTTAACTCTTGAGGGATATCCCTAAAGTAAAAAAAAAAAACTTGCCTTTAGGTAAAATGGCATATGAAATTACTTTTTCATTTCAATTTCGGCGGAATTACACAGATTGGAATAGGATTCATTTTGTGTTTATTGGCCGTGTTAAATCGTTTGAAGATCTTAAACACTTCATGATTCCTGCCGTCAAAATCGTCAGCAGATTTCCCTTGGTCGTTCATGGCCATCGCCCATTCCAGTTCATCATAGCTTGCCCCGATCTGGTCTTCATCGGTGCGATCGTCGCCCCAGAGCCCGTCGGTAGGAGCAGCCTCCATTATGGACTTGCTTACACCCAGCTGCTCACCCAGTTTATAAACCTCAGATTTCAATAAGTCGGCAATGGGGCTCAAATCTACCCCGCCATCACCATATTTGGTGAAAAAGCCCACACCGAAATCTTCCACCTTATTACCCGTTCCAACAACAAGATACCCGTGAAAAGCAGCAAAATAATACAGGGAAGTCATGCGCAGCCTGGCTCTTGTGTTGGCTAATGACATAAAGCGTTGTTCTTCATCTTCAACCGGAGGAAAAGCATCAACCAGGCTATCGAAAACAGTTGTGAGCTGAACTGTAGTCATCCTGACGTTTTCATGATTAGCCATCAGCCAATCGATATGTTTGAATGCGCGATTTACCTGCGAGGGGGACTGATGTATGGGCATTTCCAAGCAAAGCACATCAAGACCGGTTTTTGCACAAAGGGATGAGGTTACAGCCGAATCTATTCCACCGGAAACACCAACAACAAATCCCTTTATTCCCGCATTTGTGGCATAATCTTTCAACCACTTCACTATATAATCGACTACTTCTGCGGTTTTCATAAGTGTTTTTTCTTATTTGTTTTTCCTAAGATCAGTACCTTTGTCAGCAAAATTACGGCAATAGGATAATTAAAGAAAATTAAGTGCGTTATTCCTTTTTTAGACTTTCATGAAGACCAGGTTCATCATATTTGTTGTTACATTTTTAATGTTCTCCTCCTGCAGGAAAGAGAAAGAGATCGAAGCAGATATCAGTACCATTGAGACTGCGGTTCGGGTAGAACGTTTCGACCTGAAATTCAATAATAGCTCAATTGCAGAGCTTGACGGATTGAAACAGGAATACCCCTTTATGTTTTCATCTCAGTTCACGAATGAAGATTATGCTGCACGTTTAACCGATTCCCTGCAGATTGAATTGAGAGGAGAGGTTAAGCGGATATTCTCTGAGTTTACGGAAACCGACGATATCGAAATGCTCTATAAGCATCTGAAGTTTTATTTTAAAACCTTTCGTGATCCCCGGCTGATCGCTGTAACCTCAGATGTTGATTACAGGAATAAGATTATTGTAACAGATACGATCGTCCTCATCGCACTGGATAATTATCTTGGTGAGGACCATGAATTCTACAGTGGGATCCCGAATTATATAAGAAAAAATCTCAGGCGTGAGATGATGGTTTCCGATCTCGCACAAGCTTATGGTGATAAAATTTTGTCAAGACCGGACTCACGAACATTCCTTAACCATTTGATATACCAGGGTAAACTATTATACCTTAAAGACCTGATCATCCCATTTGTCGATGATGATTTGAAAATAGGATATAGCCCTGATCAACTGGAATGGGCTAAGGCAAACGAAAGCAATATCTGGAGCTATTTTGTAGAGAAGGAGCTGTTATATGATACCGATCCAAAATTGATATCGCGATTTATCAATCCGGCCCCATTCAGTAAGTTCAATCTTGAGCTCGATCGGGAATCTCCGGGTATGCTGGGCCGGTATATAGGATGGCAGATCGTACGGTCGTATATGGCCAACAACGAAAAGAGCCTGCAGGAATTGTTATCGACCGATGCCGAAGAGATCTTTAATAATGCACGTTTTAAACCCAGAAAAGAATGAGTGATTTACACCGATCGAGAATAGAGCTGAATATCGAACTCGATGATAACAGGATCCCTGAAAAATTGAATTGGACGGCTGAGGATGGCGGTGTTAAAGACGCGGAAGCCAAAGC
>JABDPL010000110.1 GCA_013042825.1 Flavobacteriaceae bacterium
CGGTATATATGAAAACTGTTCTGATGATGAAGCTCACGAGCTATTCGAAATACCCGATTTCATCGATAGCATGATGAAGAACAACTGGCTGGGAAGCAAATCAGGCCAGGGATTTTATAAAAAGACAGTTTCCGACGAAGGAAAAAAAGAGATCCTCTCCTTAGACCTGGATACCCTGGAATACCGTTCAAAGAAAAAAGCGGGCTTCCCTACTTTGGAACTCACCAAATCGGTTGATCGTGTTATCGACAGGTTTCCGATCCTTGTTGGAGGAAAGGATAAGGCAGCCGACTTCTACAGAAAGAGTTTTGCAGCCATGTTCGCCTATGTATCGAACCGGATCCCGGAGATCACCGACGAGCTATATAAAATAGATGATGCCATGAAAGCCGGTTTCGGCTGGGAACATGGGCCATTCCAGATCTGGGATGCCGTTGGACTGTCCAAAGGCCTTGAGATGATGGAAGCTGCCGGTTATACCGCGGCGCAATGGATTCATGATATGAAGACCAGCGGTAAGGAATCCTTCTATACCATCAAGGAGGGCGCAACCTATTATTATGATATTCCGAAGCAGGAGTACCTTAAGAAACCTGGTCAGGATGCGTTCATTATTCTCGATAATATCAGGAAATCGAATGCGGTCTGGAAGAATTCAGGAGTGGTCATTGAAGATCTCGGTGATGGTATATTGAATGTGGAATTCCAGTCGAAAATGAATACCATTGGCGGTGATGTCCTCGCGGGACTGAATAAGGCCGTCGATTTGGCTGAGAGCGGTTATGATGGTTTGGTCGTAGGTAACCAGGCTGCTAATTTCTCGGTCGGTGCAAATATAGGTATGATATTTATGATGGCCGTTGAACAGGAATATGACGAGCTCAATATGGCGATCAAATACTTCCAGGATACCATGATGCGCATGCGATACTCTGCTATCCCGACGGTTGCAGCACCCCATGGCATGACTCTGGGGGGCGGATGTGAATTATCCATGCATGCCGATAAAGTTGTTGCCGCTGCCGAAACCTATATCGGACTGGTAGAGTTCGGTGTGGGTGTAATTCCGGGTGGAGGCGGTTCTAAAGAGATGACCCTCAGGGCCTCAGATACATTCCATAAGAATGATGTGGAACTCAACGTACTCCAGGAATACTTCCTCGCCATAGGAATGGCTAAAGTGTCAACCTCGGCCTATGAGGCCTTTGACCTTGGGGTTCTTCAGAAAGGAAAAGATATCGTTGTGGTAAATAAAGACCGGCAGATCGCAACTGCAAAGGCTTATGCCAGGCTTCTCGCCGACCAAGGTTACACCAAACCAATAAAAAGAACCGATATCAAGGTGCTCGGTAAACAAGCCTTAGGTATGTTCCTGGTAGGCACCGATTCTATGGAGGCCGGAAAATATATCTCGGAACACGACAAAAAGATAGCCAATAAACTGGCTTACGTCATGGCCGGAGGTGATCTTTCAGAACCAACCCGGGTAAGCGAACAATACCTGCTTGACCTGGAACGTGAGGCTTTTTTAAGCCTGTGTACTGAACGCAAGACCCTCGAGCGAATACAACATATGTTGAAAACCGGTAAACCATTAAGAAACTAAGATCATGAAAACAGCATATATAGTAACAGGATACCGCACAGCAGTTGGCAAGGCACCAAGGGGCCTATTCCGGTTCAAGCGCCCGGATGAGCTCGCTGCCGAGACCATAGAATATATGATGAATAAAATACCTCAATTGGATAAAGGCAGGATCGATGATGTAATAGTCGGAAATGCCATGCCAGAGGCGGAACAGGGACTTAATGTCGGCCGTCTTATTTCGCTAATGGGACTGAAAATAGAAGATGTCCCGGGTATGACGGTCAACCGCTACTGCGCTTCCGGGCTGGAAACCATCGGTATAGCTACGGCTAAAATACAGGCCGGAATGGCCGACTGCATTATTGCAGGTGGCGCAGAGAGCATGAGCTATATCCCCATGGGTGGCTATAAGCCTACGCCCGATTATGAAGTAGCCAAGAACGGTAATGAGGATTATTACTGGGGAATGGGTCTAACAGCCGAGGCTGTCGCCAACCAATTCAAGGTTTCAAGGGACGATCAGGACGAATTCGCCTATAATTCTCATATGAAAGCATTAAAGGCTCAGGCCGAAGATCGATTCCAGGACCAGATCGTTCCTATTGATATTGAACATGTGTATATCGATGAGAATGGTAAGAAGGCAGAAAGAACATACACCGTAAATAAGGATGAAGGCCCCAGAAAAGACACCAACCTGGAAGCTTTAGGTCGCTTAAGACCGGTATTTGCTGCCGGTGGAAGCGTAACCGCTGGAAATTCATCGCAAATGAGTGATGGTGCGGCATTCGTGCTTGTCATGAGCGAAGAAATGGTAAAGGAACTGAATCTCGAACCCGTGGCCAGGCTCGTCAATTACGCAGCAGCCGGTGTAGAACCCAGAATAATGGGTATCGGACCGGTGAAAGCCGTGCCCAAGGCCCTTAAGCAGTCCGGACTTGAATTAAAGGACATCGACCTCATAGAATTGAACGAGGCCTTTGCATCACAGTCACTGGCGGTTACCCGGGAACTGGAATTAAATCCCGATATCATCAACGTAAATGGAGGCGCTATTTCACTAGGTCATCCACTGGGATGTACCGGAGCCAAACTATCGGTTCAACTTTTTGATGAAATGCGCAAACGCAAAATGAATGGCAAATATGGCATGGTTACCATGTGCGTTGGAACCGGCCAGGGCGCTGCCGGAGTCTTTGAATTTTTGAATTAACGAATAAAATATAATACCATGGAAACTATAGAAAAAGATATTCTGCGTGGTGGACAATTCATAGTAAGAGAAACCCCATGTGAGGATGTGTTCACTCCTGAAGATTTCAACGAGGAGCAGCAGATGATGAAGGAGGCTGTTATCGAATTTAATGATCGTGAGGTCATCGCGCATCGTGAACGTTTTGAAGCGAAAGATTATAAACTTACCGAGGACTGTATGCGCAAGGCAGGTGAACTCGGGTTTTTGGGTGTAGCGGTTCCCGAGGCATATGGCGGACTGGGTATGGGATTCGTTTCTACCATGCTTGTTTGTGATTACATCTCCAGTGGAACCGGTTCTTTCAGTACCGCATTCGGAGCACATACAGGTATCGGAACCATGCCGATTACCCTCTATGGAACAGAGGAGCAAAAACTCAAATATGTACCTAAATTAGCTTCCGGTGAATGGTTTGGCGCCTATTGCCTTACCGAACCCGGTGCGGGAAGTGACGCCAATTCAGGAAAGACCTCTGCTGAATTAACCACTGATGGAAAGCACTACAAGATAAACGGACAGAAGATGTGGATATCAAATGCCGGATTCTGCAGTTTGTTCATTGTTTTTGCCCGAATTGAGGACGATAAGTATATCACCGGATTCATCGTTGAGAATGATCCTGAAAACGGAATCGTTTTAGGTGAAGAAGAGCATAAATTGGGAATAAGGGCCTCCTCTACCCGCCAGGTGTTCTTCAATGACTGTATGGTACCGGTTGAAAATATGCTGGGCGAGCGTGGACAAGGTTTTAAAATTGCAATGAACGCCTTAAACGTTGGCCGTATAAAACTTGCGGCCGCCTGCATTGATTCGCAGAGGCGCATTACCACCTTATCTGTTCAATATGCCAATGAAAGGAAGCAGTTTAAAACCCCGATTGTTGATTTTGGTGCTATAAAAGCAAAACTGGCGGAAATGGCAACAAATGCCTATGCCTGTGAATCGGCCTCATACAGGGCTGCGAAGGATATTGAAGACCGGATCGCGATTCGATTAGCTTCAGGCAACAGCCACCAGGAGGCCGAGCTCAAGGGTGTGGAGGAATATGCTATTGAATGCTCTATCCTTAAAGTTGCTGTGTCGGAAGATGTTCAGAATTGCTCAGATGAAGGTATCCAGATCTTTGGTGGCATGGGCTTTTCCGAAGAAACACCTATGGAAGCGGCATGGCGAGATGCGCGTATAACACGAATCTATGAAGGAACCAACGAGATCAACCGTATGTTAAGCGTTGGAATGTTGGTTAAAAAAGCCATGAAAGGGCATGTAGATCTGCTCGGACCTGCGACAAAAGTAGCAGATGAATTAATGGGCATACCATCCTTTGATACGCCTGATTATTCCGAATTGTTTTCCGAAGAAAAGGAAATGATCGCCAAGCTGAAGAAAGTCTTCTTGATGGTCGCCGGGGCTGCAGTTCAGAAATTTGGACCGCAGCTTGAAGAACATCAGCAGCTGCTTTTGGCTGCTTCAAATATTCTGATCGAGATCTATATGGCTGAATCTACCCTTCTCAGGGCTGAAAAGAATGCTAAACGCTTTGGTGAAGACAAACAAAAGGAGCAGATCGCCATGGCCAAATTATATCTGTACAACGCGGTTGAGATCATAACCAAAAATGCCCGTGAAGGCATTGTTTCATTGGCTGAAGGCGACGAACAGCGCATGATGCTTATGGGACTTAAGCGCTTCACTAAATATGCCAATTACCCGAACGTTGTTCAACTAAGGCATAGCATTGCCGATAAGCTTAAAGAAGAAAACAAGTACTGCTTCTGATAGATTAAAAAAGCCACCCCGGAGGTGGCTTTTTTATTTGTCAATTCCAAAATCTTTATTTTTGAATAACCAGAGTTTTATTATTCATGCTGGTGCAGCCCTGAATTTAGGCGTTAAAATATATACCTCTCGCAAGATTATCTTTAGTTAGCTGTTGTCCGCTCTGATTCAGGATGTTTAGGAAAATATTCAGATCTTTAGAATGATCGTTTTTCTATCACTCCAACTTAAGTTTGTTATGAATACTTTTGAATGCTTATATTTAAGCTGAAATCCACATTAGCATGCATAAATTAATCTGTTTACTGCTCCTGCCCTGTCTGGCGTGGTCTCAATCTAATACAGAAATATTTCTTTTTGATCTTGACAGATCAGCCGGAAATTTTGAACTCAGCGTCTACAGAAACATCAGTAATAACGATGGTTATGACAATCAGCCCTCTTTTCTCGATGACAAAACGATTGTGTTTTCCTCAACACGAAAGGGCCAAACCGACATCGCCAGATACGACATATCCTACGATGTTAAATCCTGGTTGAATTTCACTGAAGGAAGTGAGTATTCGCCTTTAAAGATACC
>JABDPL010000122.1 GCA_013042825.1 Flavobacteriaceae bacterium
GTGAATGTTGCACATCTATAATCCCGCTCATGTCATCAACGAACAGGGTTTGCGACCAGGTTTTTCCACCGTCTTCAGAACGATAGATCCCGCGTTCCTGGTTTGCTGAGTACAGGTGTCCGGTAACGCCTACAACCACTTCATTAGGATTATCCGGATTTAGCAGAATTCGCCCGATATGATGAGAGTCCTGCAAACCCATATTGGTCCATGTTTCTCCATTATCGGTTGATTTCAGAATTCCGATACCCGCATATGACGACCGCGATGCGTTATTCTCACCGGTTCCGACCCATATGATATTGTTGGTCCAGTCAACCGCGATATCACCTACATTTTGCGTTGGTGAAGAATCCAGAACAGGCTTAAAAGTTGTTCCGTTATTATCAGTATGCCAGACACCTCCCGACGCATATCCCACACAAAATTCGGTGGGATCATCCGGATTTACCGCAAGGTCAGTTACCCGGCCGCTCATCACGGAGGGGCCGACGTTTTCAAAGGCAACATTCTTTACGATAGACCCTTCCATCATCTGTTCCTTGATATCTAATGCCTTGAAGACATCTTCGGCAGAAGAGGATGGTTGCTGAGCGTAAACTCCTGAAATTAATAGTGCAAGAATAAAGAGGGTGAAATGAACTCGTTTCATAGGGTTAGTTTTAGAAGTTTTGAAATTACTCAAAGATGTTCAAAGGATCAAAAATGCCGCTCAGAATCCCTCGGATTTAACATTTTGTCTCTCCTAAAAAAGATTTATTTCATAGCGGGCCAACATCTGTAAAAGAATCGGATAATTGAGAATTTATCCATAATTCATTAAATTAGGTTTTATTAACGTTTAATGATGACCACTATGGAAGACTATTTACCTGTAATCATTCAATTGTTCAGCGGAGCAATTGGGGGTAACCTGGCAGGGGCAATACTTAAAAAGTACTCACTTGGAACGATGTGGAATTCCATAGTTGGCATTCTTGGCGGTGGACTTGGTGGAACGGTATTAGGCCTGCTTGGCCTGGAGGGCACCGAAGCCGCAGCAGCCTCAAGTGGATTAGATCTCGGAAGTATAGTAGGCAGTATTGCAGGGGGTGGCGTCGGTGGCGGAATATTAATGGTCATAGTAGGCCTGATAAGAAAGACCATGAACAGATAATATGAGAATCATCTGTTCTCAGATGCTTTCTCGTTTTAAAAAGCTTTTTTTCCGTCATAACGGGGTAGTGATCTGAATATAATTCCAAAGTTATTTGTTTGCCTTCCAATATCTCTACGGCTGAACTTCGGATTTTCTTCAACAAGGAAAAATCAAATTATCAACCTTTACCGTCCTTTAGGGCCAGGGAAGATCTTTAAAATATTTACCTTTATATCATCTAAATTAATCTTCATGAAATACCATCCTATAGACAATTCCCTCTTCATCAAAAACAGAAAGAATTTTACAGCAGCCATGAACCCCAATAGCCTGGCTGTTTTCAATAGTAATGATATCTATCCCATCAGTGCCGACAGCACATTGCCTTTCGAGCAACACCGGGATATTTTTTATTTAAGCGGAGTAGACCAGGAAGAGAGTATCCTTGTGCTTTTTCCAGACTGCCCCAAGGAAAAACACCGGGAAATCCTGTTCTTGAAAGAAACGAATGAACACATTGCGATCTGGGAAGGGGAAAAACTGACGAAAGAGAAGGCTTTTGAGACCTCCGGAATAAAAACAGTATACTGGTTACAGGACCTGGAGAAGATCATGTTTGAATTGATGACCCAATGCGACACTCTGTATATAAATACCAATGAGCATTACAGGGCAAATGTTGAAACTGAAACACGGGAGGACCGCTTTACCAAATGGATCAAGGATAAATATCCTGCGCACAAGGTTGAAAAAAGCAATCCGATTTTACAGGGATTGCGATCGGTAAAGGACAGTATCGAAATCGATTTGATCCAGAAAGCTTGCGATATCACCGAGAATGGTTTCAGACGCATATTGGAGTTTGTAGAGCCGGGTGTATGGGAGTTCGAGATCGAAGCGGAATACATGCATGAGTTTCTGAGGAACCGATCAAGGAAATTTGCCTATACCCCCATAATTGCCTCGGGAAACAACGCCAATGTATTACATTATATAGAGAATAATCAGCAATGCCAGGCAGGGGAATTGATCCTTATGGATGTGGGTGCCGAATATGCTAATTATTCATCAGACATGACACGTATGGTACCGGTTTCCGGGCGATTTTCAAAAAGACAAGCTGAAATCTATAAGGCTGTATTACGCGTTAAGAACGAAGCGACTAAAATGCTCGTTCCCGGGACTATGTGGGAAGCCTATCATGTAGAAGTAGGAAAGCTCATGACCGGCGAATTACTAAGTCTTGGATTGCTCGATAAGGCTGATGTTCAGAACGAGGACAAAGACTGGCCGGCGTATAAGAAATATTTCATGCATGGCACCAGCCATCATATGGGTCTTGACACCCATGATTACGGTTTACTTCATGAACCTATAGAAGCCAACATGGTATTCACGGTTGAACCAGGAATTTACCTTCCCGATGAAGGCTTCGGTATTCGTATTGAAGATGATGTTGTAGTTCAGGCTTCAGGAGCACCCTTTAACCTTATGCGCAACATCCCGATTGAAATCGAGGAGATCGAAGAACTCATGAACGCTTAGATCGTTTTATTTTCTTTTTAAAATCAAATTGGTTATTCCAAAGGCCAGAATGGCCGGAATTACCCAACCGAGGTTTCTATCGGCCAATGGGATCTCTGCAGTAATTGTGTTTAAGATCTCCGAATCGATAAGCAAACCTAAAAAATCCGGAATGCTGAAAACAAATGTGACCAGGACGACTGCTCTGAAAACCCGGGCTGATGCATAGGTCTCAGGTATCAAATTCAAAAAGATCAGGACGATGGTCAACGGGTAAATGAACATCAGCGCAGGGAGCGCCACATCTATGATATAACGAACATCGAACTGTCCTATTAAAACGCCCATTATGCAGGCCACCAGGGTAGTAACAAAATAAACGCGTCTTGATTCGTTAAACAGGCCCTTGAAATAATCGGCTGTTCCGACAATTATGCCTACGGCTGTTGTAAAGCAGGCCAGACCTACAAGGACGCTTAAAAACGTAGTTCCTATGTTGCCGAGAGTCGACCTGCTGAGTTCAGACAACAGCTCAGGACGTGATATTTCCCTGGGGTACTGGTCACTGTACAAAGCGCCCAAAGCGATTAATCCCGCATAAATAAAAAATAGCCCGGCCATGGCGATCAATCCTGATCGCGCGATCATCCGTTTCTTTTCAGCAAATGATGTATAACCTTTCAAGTTGAGGGAAATGACCACAATACCACCGGTAAGCAAACCGGCAATGGCATCATAGGTCTGGTATCCTTCAAAAAAACCACTCAGAATGGGATTATCGAAGTTGGAGACCTGCATGCTGCCTGGCGGACTAATGATCCCAACTAGAATGATTGCGAATAATATAATGGCAATCAGGGGTGTGAGATACTTGCCTAATATCTGTAAGACGTTATTTCGGTTCAATGCAAAAACCAGCACCAAAGCAAAATAGATCGAACTCGTGAGTAATGCCGAACTGCCAAAGAATGGTTCAATAGCCATTTCATGGGTAACCGCTGCCGTTCGCGGACAAGGCAGAGTGATGGCAATAGTATAAACACATAAACAAAAAACAAGAGCAAAAGCATAGGACACTTTTTTACCAAAGTCCATCATGGTCCCCTGCAACCTGGCATGAGCAAATAATGCCATGAGTGGAATGATCGTTGCCGAAGTAACAAACCCGATCGCTACGAGCCACCAATCGGGACCGGCATTAAATCCGAGTAAAGGAGGAAGAATGAGATTTCCGGCACCGAAAAACGCAGCGAAAATACCAAATCCCAGAGCAAAGGTCTCTTTATTGTTTGTCACAAACCCGTATTATCTTTGCACAATATAAGAATTTACGTTCATGAAAAATTTAATTGCATATAAAGCGGGGCATATAAATTTCGAGGACAGGGGAAAGGGACAAGCTGTGGTAATGCTTCATGGATTTCTTGAGGACCTCAGTATGTGGAAAAACCTGACTGATGATCTTTTAGACGCATACAGGGTTATAGCAATCGACCTGCCGGGACATGGGTCAACCGATGGTTTTGGTGCCGTTCATTCTATGGAGGACATGGCAGAGGTTGTCAATACCGTCGTCCGGGCTCTTGATCTGAACAAAATCATCCTCATCGGACATTCCATGGGTGGCTATGCCGCTCTGGCGTATTCCGAATTATTTGCTGAAAATGTTTTGGGCTTGTGCCTGTTGAATTCAACATCAAAACCAGATTCCGAAGAAAAGAAACAAAACCGTGACCGTGCTGCAGAAGCCGCTTTGGCAGATCCGGGGAAGTTTGTGTCAATGCTCATCCCAAATTTATTCGATCAGAATAATAAAAACCTTTACCGGGATGAGATTAATCAACTGATCAAAAGCGCATCAATAATGACAGGAGCTAACATCGCTGCTGCACTCTATGGTATGAGAGACAGGCCCGACCGCGAATCAGTCCTCAGGGGTTTGGGTGAAAAAGCCATGGTTGTAGTTGGGTTGAATGATCCTGTTCTTGACCATAAATCTATTCTGGATCAAACAAAATCGAGTGAGATCAGACTTGTGGAATTGGATGGCGGCCATATGAGTTTTATAGAAAGTCTAGAAGATTTATCTTACTTTTTTATGCGTTTTATCGAAAAACTATAGCGCTTTATCGTTTTTTTTGATTTTTTTCTTATGTTTACTCCTCCTTAAATCTACCAGACATGAGAAAAACTACCAAATCTACCGCTATCCAACGCATCTATTGTGATGTTTTCGGTCACCGTTACGAAGTATCAAAAAAAGTCACCTCTCACGTAAAGGAATACAAATGCCGATGCTGTAAACGAGAATTAACTACCAACAGTAACGGTAATCTTACGGAGTTAACGCCAACATTCAAGGAAATTAATTCTATTCTGGAGCGTATTCACACCGCCCGAATGATGCGTTCAAAGCAAAAAACACTCAGTTCATCGATTTATTAGGCTCCCATAAGCCTCATTTTTAGGTATTTACTATATTAGTTGTTCCCTCTAAAACTAACTAGTATTTTGAAAAATTTTTACTGTTCTATTTTTGGACACAAATACGAGGTCTCAAAAAAAGTCACCTATCACGTAAAGGAATACAGTTGTAAACACTGTAATGAGCAACTTACAACAGACGGTAATGGAAGGCTTACACCGCTTACGCCAAAATTCAAAGAGATCAACTCCGTTCTTGAACGTATACACAAAAAGAAGGTCAAACGCCGGGCGCTTATTCTTGATCGCTGACCGCGTTCCAGCCTCTGGCTTTTAACGGCACTTTGGTCTCGGCCCTTGTAATCAAATGGCTTCCCGTTTCTTCGTCTTTCATATATCCTATAACCGTCAAATTAGGATTTGCCTTTATTTTGGGGAAATCATCCTGTTTAACAGTAAACAGCAATTCATAGTCCTCTCCTCCATTTAAGGCAACTGTTGTGCTGTCTAGTTGGAATTCTTCACAGGTTGAGATCACCTGAGGATCTATGGGGATTTTGTTTTCATAAAGGTCACAACCAACCCCACTATTTCGGCATAGATGCAGAATTTCAGAAGAAAGCCCGTCGCTTATATCGATCATGGCGGTAGGAACCACATCCAGATCGTCTAATAACTTGACCATATCTTTCCTTGCCTCCGGTTTTAACTGGCGTTCGATCAAGTAGTCATAGGCTTGCAGATCGGGTTGATTATTCGGATTCACCTCGAATACCTGCTTCTCACGTTCCAGGATCTGGAGTCCGAGATAAGCGGCACCCAGGTCGCCGGTTACTACCAAAAGGTCGTTGGGCCTGGCACCACTTCTATAAGTGATCTTCTCCTCAGCAACATGACCGACTGCAGTTACCGAAATGATCAGACCTTTGTTTGAACTGCTTGTATCGCCCCCAACCAGATCAACCCCATAAATATCAGTGGCTGTTTTAATTCCTGCATATAACTCTTCCAGCGCCTCAAGGCTAAAACGATTTGATACGGCGATCGAGACCGTAACCTGGGTTGCCATGGCATTCATGGCATAAACATCCGAAAGGTTTACCATTATCGCTTTATAACCCAGGTGCTTTAAAGGCATGTAGCTTAAATCGAAATGCACCCCTTCAATCAAGAGGTCGGTGGTGAGCACAGTTTTGGTCTCACCAAAACTCAATACAGCCGCATCATCGCCAACACCTTTGATAGTCGACGGTTGAATGTCCTTAAAAATCTCGGTTAAATGATCGATTAGTTTGAACTCTCCAAGGGAACTGATGGGCGTAAGTGATCGGTCTTTATTTTCTAGCATGCTGCAAAATTACGGCAATAAATCTTGGGGGCAAATTACCGTTTGTCAATTATATAGTTCAAATTAAAAGTTCAAAAAAGTGCATTTCATCGAAAAAATAGATCGTTTTGTCGTTGTTACAGGAAAATTATACTATTTTGAACAACCCAAATCTATTTAACCAATGAAAACGAATGCTACTTTTTCGTTATGCGCAAACTTCGGGCATAACTTTTACAGGCCAACTCAAGGTGGGCGTATGTCGGATGTGGTAAAATGTAAAAACTGCTCAATGGAAGTTCCCTTAAACCATGATGGCGACTTTGAGGAAGCCGATGACAAACTCATTATTCACAACGTGATGAAAAAACTGTTTCTCCTGCGAAACTACACCTTCAGAAGGCCACGCAGGCGGGCTTTCAGTATTTGATCGATTTCTAAAATATCCTATTTCAACCCGGAATTCCTGCTCAGGATATCCGGGTTTTTTTTATCAAAGCAATTTGATTCTTAACCCCTTCATATTGCATAAGTATTGCCTATCTACCCATATGCTAATATAATGTTAGCTCTCATGGATATACAGTTCTTAAGTCGTATATTTGCACCCAATTTAGACGAATTCTATATAAAGAATTATGATCAAGGTTTCCCAAACTGCAAAAGACAAAGTAGTTGGCCTCATGCAAGAAGACGGTTTTGATCCCAAAACCGACTTCGTTCGCGTAGGGGTTAAGAGTGGCGGATGCTCAGGTTTATCCTATGATTTAAAATTTGACAAGGAACTTGAGGATGATGATAAGGTATTTGAAGACAATGGTGTTCGAATAGTTGTTGACAAGAAGAGTTTTCTATACCTCATTGGAACCACGCTTGATTATTCCGGCGGCCTGAACGGTTCAGGTTTTGTTTTTAATAATCCTAATGCCAATCGCACATGCGGATGTGGTGAAAGCTTTTCCTTATAAAAATGCTATGAATAAATATACCGAAGACGATTTAAGAGAAGAGTTAAAAACCAAGGAATATGAATATGGTTTTTACACGGATATCGAATCCGATACCCTGCCTCCCGGACTGAACGAGGATATTGTCAGAGCGATTTCAAAAAAGAAAAACGAACCCGAATGGATGACCGAATGGCGCCTGGAGGCCTTTCGTGGGTGGCTGGAAATGGAAGAGCCGGAATGGGCGAATGTCATCTATGAAAAGCCTGATTTTCAAGCTATCTCTTACTATTCTGCACCGAATAAAAAACCGAAATATGATAGCCTTGATGAGGTAGATCCTGAATTGCTGGATACCTTCAACAAATTAGGGATATCTATCGATGAACAGAAGAAATTAACCGGCGTCGCTATGGACGTGGTAGTCGACTCTGTTTCTGTAGCTACGACCTTTAAAAAAACACTTGCTGAAAAGGGGATAGTTTTCTGCTCCATTAGTGAGGCGATACAGGAGCATCCCGAACTTGTGAAAAAATACCTGGGAACAGTCGTTCCCCGAACCGATAATTTTTATGCTGCTCTCAACAGTGCGGTCTTTAGTGATGGGAGTTTCTGCTACATTCCCAAAGGCGTGCATTGCCCGATGGAGCTTTCAACATATTTCAGGATAAATCAGGCGGGTACAGGCCAATTTGAGCGCACACTGGTTATTGCCGATGAGGGCAGTTATGTGAGTTACCTTGAAGGGTGCACTGCTCCTAGTCGGGATGAAAACCAATTGCATGCCGCGGTTGTTGAACTGATAGCCCTAGATGATGCTGAGATAAAATATTCAACGGTTCAGAACTGGTTCCCCGGTAACGCCAAGGGTGAAGGTGGTGTATTTAATTTCGTCACCAAGCGGGGTATATGTCATGACCGGTCGAAAATATCCTGGACACAGGTTGAAACCGGTAGTGCTGTTACATGGAAATATCCATCCTGCGTGCTTAAAGGGAATGATTCGGTAGGCGAATTCTATTCTATCGCTGTAACCAATAATTACCAGCAGGCTGATACGGGAACGAAGATGATACACCTGGGGAAGAACACCAGATCAACGATCATTTCCAAAGGCATTTCAGCCGGGAAATCACAAAACAGTTATCGCGGTCTGGTCAAGGTGAATTCACGAGCTGAAAATGCAAGGAATTTTTCGCAATGCGATAGTTTGCTTATGGGTAATGAATGTGGAGCACATACGTTCCCCTATATAGAAGCGAATAATAAATCAGCTCAAATTGAGCATGAGGCCACTACGAGTAAAATTGGAGAAGACCAAATATTCTATTGCAATCAACGGGGAATCGATACCGAAAAAGCAATTGCCTTGATAGTCAATGGATTCAGTAAGGAAGTACTGAACAAACTCCCCATGGAATTTGCCGTTGAAGCCCAGAAATTACTAGAAATCAGTTTAGAAGGCTCTGTTGGATAAAATGAAAGTTTTAAAATACATATCGATCTTCAGCTGCCTGACGTTCATGATGCTGTCGTGCAAAAATGAGTCGAAAAACAAGCAGAAAGATCCGGCCGAAAATGTGTCGGTCAAAACGATTGAAGGCGAAGACCGAACGGTCAAGCAATCGGACGGACTCACACTTTTAAAAGGCGATTTTCTCTTTTTGGCAGATGCGGCTGTATTACAAACGCACCGTGAGATCTATGGGGTTGTTATAGATGAGAAAATGCATGAGCTCGACGACATGGTTAGCAAATATAAAACAGCAGACACCGATATGGTTCCTGTAGAAATACGGGGAAAAATCAGTCAGAAACCACAAAATGAAGAAGGCTGGCCATACCGTGTTGAGATAAAAGAAATTTTGAAGGTCAGTGCTCCTGACCCAAATACAAGTGATATTATCAAAATTGGACAATAAGCTATGTTAAGGATAAATAATTTACATGCCGGAGTTGAAGGCAAAAGCATCTTGAAGGGTATTGATCTGGAAATTAAACCGGGTGAAATTCATGCCATAATGGGCCCAAACGGTTCAGGAAAAAGCACCCTGGCCTCAGTGGTAGCGGGCAAGGAAGAATATGAGATCAGTGAAGGTGAAATCTTTTATGAGGGTGAAGATATCGAAGAGCTTTCCGTTGAAGAGCGCGCTCATAAAGGTATTTTCATGTCATTTCAGTATCCCGTTGAAATCCCCGGAGTAACCGTTACGAACTTCATAAAGACCGCCATAAACGAAACCAGGAAAGCCCAGGGCAAAAAAGAGATGCCCGCAAATGAAATGCTAAAGATGCTTCGAGATAAATCTGAAATGTTAGATATAGACCGGAAGTTTTTATCAAGATCACTGAACGAAGGCTTTTCCGGTGGTGAGAAAAAGCGGAACGAGATCTTTCAAATGGCCATGCTCGAGCCTAAACTGGCTATTCTGGACGAAACCGATTCGGGTTTAGACATAGATGCACTTAAAATCGTTGCTAACGGGGTAAACATACTGAGGAGCGAGTCTAATGCGGTTCTGGTTATCACCCATTATCAAAGATTGCTGGACTATATAATTCCCGACTATGTTCATGTGCTAATGGATGGCAAGATCGTAAAATCAGGAGGGAAAGAATTAGCCCATGAGCTGGAAGAGAAAGGATATGACTGGATCAAAGATGAGGTAAGCGTATGATGAATTTAAAAGAAAAATTAGTTTCGTCATTTCTGGCTTTTGAGAATCAGGTCGAAGTTGATACTTACGTTCATGATATTCGAAGCCAGGCTATAAAGGTTTTTGAACAGAACGGCTTTCCGAAAAAAAAGGAAGAAGCCTGGAAATATACTTCGCTGAACAAGATTTTAAAGGAAGATTACAGCGTTTTTCCAAAGCAGGAAAACGCCCTCGAATATCATGAGGTTAAACGCTATTTTGTGCATGAGATCGACACTTACAAGATCGTTTTCATCGATGGCAAATATTCTTCCCACCTGTCGGATACCACTCATGATGGCATGGATGTGTGCCTGATGTCTGCGGCGTTCAATAAGCCCAAATACAGATTGATCATCGAGAATTACTTCAACAAGGCCGCTGAATCGGATAGCCTTACTTCGTTGAACACAGCCTTCTCGAGAGAGGGTGCATATATCCATATCCCGAAGAATAAACTTGCTGGAAAACCCATTCAGATCTTGCATTTCTCTACAGGTGATGAATCGGCTCTTATGCTTCAACCGAGAAACCTGATCGTAGTTGACGAAAATTCTCATGTTGAAATCCTGGAGAGACACCAGAGCCTAACAGACAATCCTGTTCTGACAAATTCTGTAACTGAAATCTTTGCAAACAAACGGGCAATTGTCGATTACTATAAAGTTCAGAACGATAAGGACAAGGCTTCACTAATAGATAACACATATGTAAGTCAGAAGCAGCAAAGCCGTGTATCTGTGCATACATTTTCTTTCGGTGGAAAACTTATTCGAAATAACCTGAATTTTTATCAGAAGGGAGAACATATTGAATCTACCCTCAAGGGTATTACCATCATCGGGAACAAGCAACATGTAGATCACAACACCCTTGTTCATCACCAGGAGCCCAATTGCGAAAGCCATCAGGATTACAAAGGCATTTTCGGCGATTATGCCACAGGCGTATTCAATGGCAAGGTAATCGTTGATAAAAAAGCCCAGAAAACCAATGCATACCAGGCGAACAACAATCTTTTGATCGACGATAAGGCAACCATCAATACAAAACCTCAGCTGGAAATCTTTGCCGACGACGTTAAATGTTCTCATGGTTGCACCATAGGGCAGTTAGATAACCGTGCGATGTTCTATCTTCGTTCCAGGGGAATACCGGAAAAGGAAGCGAGAGCAATTCTTATGTACGGCTTCGCTAATAACGTTCTCGAAAGTGTTAGAATAAGGGAATTAAAACGACGCATAAATCAAATCATCGCCAATAAATTAGGCGTTAATATTGGTTTTGATCTTTAAATGAAAAACCTGTCAACCGAACATATAAGCTTTGATGTTGATCAGGTCAGGGCCGATTTTCCTATTCTGAACAGAATGGTCAACGGACATAAACTGGTCTATTTCGATAATGCGGCAACATCGCAAACGCCGCAACAGGTAATCGATACAATTGCAGATTACTATTCAAAATACAATGCGAACATCCACAGGGGTGTTCACAGTTTGAGCCAGGAGGCGACCGATCGATATGAGGAATCGCGGAAGACGATCCAACGGCATATCAATGCGGAAAAAGCACATGAACTGATCTTTACCTCAGGCACCACCCACAGCATAAATATCATAGCAAGCGGATTCGCAACAATTCTGAAACCAGGGGATGAGATCATTGTTTCGGCCACTTCTCACCACAGCAATATAGTACCCTGGCAAATGATGTGTGAAAAGACCGGAGCACAGCTAAAGGTGCTTCCAATGGATGATGAAGGGGAACTGATCCTTGAGGATTTTGAGAATCTTTTAAACGACAAAACGAAACTCGTACTCATCGAACATGTATCAAACGCCCTTGGAACCATCAATCCTATAAAATGGATAATAGACAAAGCGCATGAGTACGGTGCAGCGGTTCTCGTTGATGGTGCGCAGGCTTGTCCGCATATCATCCCTGACATGCGGGAACTCGATGTGGATTTTTACGTGATCTCAGGTCATAAGATGTGCGGTCCAACAGGAATTGGCGCCTTATACGGCAAGGAAGACTGGTTGAATGCATTACCGCCTTATCAGGGGGGTGGCGAAATGATTTCCGAAGTCACTTTTGAGAAAACGACTTATGCAGAATTACCTCATAAATTCGAGGCTGGGACTCCTAATGTATGTGGAGCCATAGCCCTTGGAAGGGCTGTTGATTACATGAATGATCTCGGATTTGAAAATATAGCAGGTTATGAAACCGAACTTCTCAACCATGCCACAAAACAATTACTTGAAATCGATGGTTTGAGGATATACGGGCCGATTAGAGGAAAGGCTCCGGTCATCTCCTTTAATATCGAAGGTATTCATCCTTATGACATAGGAACAATTCTGGATAAGCTGGGCATAGCGGTCAGAACAGGCCATCATTGCGCTCAACCTATTATGGATTTTTACAAAATCCCGGGTACGGTAAGAGCTTCATTCTCGTTTTATAATACCATTGAAGAGATCGATCGTTTTATCGAGGCTGTGAAAAAGGCTCGGGCCATGCTCTCTTGATTGACTAGACCGAATATCTGTCGTAACTTTGCTGATATGAGTTCAATAAAAGACATACAAAATGAGATTGTTGATGAGTTCTCGATGTTCGACGACTGGATGCAACGCTATGAGTACATGATAGAGCTTGGTAAAAGCCTTCCCTTGATCGCGGAGGAACACAAAACCGACAGCAACATTATAAAGGGCTGCCAGAGCCGCGTGTGGCTTCATGCTGATCTCAAGGATGAAAAGATTGTATTTACGGCCGACAGCGATGCTATTATAACCAAGGGAATCATCGCTATCCTAATCCGGGCCTTTTCCGGCCAGTCACCAAAGGATATCCTCGACGCAGATACCGGCTTTATCGATGAGATCGGCCTTAAGGAACATTTGTCGCCTACGCGTGCAAATGGCCTAGTCAGCATGATAAAACAGCTTAAACTATATGCCGTGGCATATCAAACCCAAATAAGCGAATGAGTGATTCAAATCTAGATGTAAATGCACTGGGCGAAAAGATCGTTGGTGTATTAAAAACCATATTTGACCCTGAGATCCCCGTAGATATATATGAATTGGGATTGATCTATGATGTATTCGTGAATGAAGATCGCGATGTCAAGATCCTGATGACATTGACTACACCCAATTGCCCGGTAGCCGAGACCTTGCCACTGGAAGTTGAGGAAAAGATCCGGTCTATTGATGAGGTGAAAAATGCAGAGGTGGAAATTACCTTCGATCCGCCCTGGAGCCAGGATCTTATGAGCGAGGAAGCCAAGTTTGAATTAGGTATGCTTTAGCCTATGGCCGGTGAGATCGTAAATCGCGTTGCCAGGAGCAGTTTGGTCACAATCGACCTCGAAGATTATTATCCCGGGGGTGAACGCCTTGTATTCGATTTAAAAGACTGGCTGTGGGAAGGACTGGTGCTTAGGGAACAGGAATTCCGCACTGCCGTTAAAACCCACGATTGGTCGAAATATACGGGCACCTATGTCGCGCTCACATGTTCAACTGAGGCCATTATCCCGGCATGGGCGTATATGCTTGTGTCCGTAAACCTGGAGCCCTTTGCCAAGCATGTGACTATCGGTTCTTTGAACGACCTGGAAAGTTCGCTTTATCAGGATATCATAAACGGACTTGATTTAGAACCATTCCGTGGTAAACCACTCATTATTAAAGGATGTACGAACAAGCCCGTCCCTTCAAATGCCTATGTATTCCTTATAAATAAACTTAAAACCGTAGCACGATCAATTCAATATGGTGAGGCCTGTTCTTCGGTGCCGCTCTATAAATCCCAAAAGAAATAATTTAAACAACAAGTGACTTATCAGAATAACAAGTGTCTAAATTCCTAGTACGAACTTAAATAATCAATCAACATGAAGAAACTATTTTTATTACTATTAGCATTGGGTTTAACTTCAATTACATTTGCCCAAACTGAAGAAGAACTGAAGGCTCAAAAGGCCGAGAAACAAGCACAGATCGACGCCTTACAGGCAGAGGCCAATGACATCCAGGCGCAGATCGATGCCCTGCCCGGATGGGAAACCGGAGCCTTTGGAACCATCGGTGCCAATATCTCAGGATATAACAACTGGTATTCAAGGGGAGCGGTTAATAATTCAGCTGGTAATATCGGCATTACATTCAATGGATTTGCCAATCTCGACCGCGAAAAAGACTTCTGGAACAATGCCGTGAATATAAATGTCGGCTGGGTCAAGAATGATAACAAAGACATCGATACCGATAGCGACTCTTTCGATGCATCGAATGATGTGTTCAATATCACTTCCCTATACGGAAGAAAGCTAAGCGATAAATTCGCGATTTCCGCATTAGCAGAATATCGCTCCACTATTATCGACAACTTCAACGATCCCGGATATCTCGATGTTGGAGTCGGAGCTACCTGGTTCCCTATTGATAATATGGTGGTCTCTATTAATCCGTTGAATTACAACTTTGTCTTCAGCAACGACGATAGCGTTTTCGAATCATCAATGGGTGCAAAGATCCTTGTGGACTATACCAAACAAATTCTTGGAGGCGTGAATTTCAAATCTAATTTCTCTACCTTCCAAAGTTATAAATCCAGTGATTTTTCAAATTGGACCTGGGTCAATTCTGTGGGATATACCCTATGGAAAGGTATCGGTCTTGGTTTTGAATTCGGTCTGAGACAGAACAAGCAGGAGGCATTAAGCTACGCCTTGAGCCAGGTCGATATGATGAGTCCGCCGCCTACCTTACCCGACTTCGATAACGTAGACAATGACCTTCAAACCTATTGGCTTTTCGGATTGAATTATTCATTCTGATCATTATAAAAACCAACAAAAAACGCGCTTCGAGCGCGTTTTTTTATGCCTGATTTTCATCGTAATCGGGATAGAGGAAATGATTGTATGGAAACCGTGTAATATGAATTTCTCGTACAGCTTCATAAACAACTTTCCTGAAATGATCCAGATTTTCCTTGTTCAGCGCCGAGATGAATAAGGTGTTTTCAGATTGAGCCATCCAGGTCTTCTGCCATTCCTCCAAACTGAAATGTTTTTTACTTCGTCTAAGCATCAGATCAGATTCATCATAGGGTTCAGGAGCATAGGCATCAATTTTATTGAACACCATGATCGTTGGCTTTTCCGAGCATCCGATCTCAGACAGAATGGAATTCACCGATTCGATATGTTCCTCAAAATTAGGATGGGAAATATCAACAACATGCAACAGCAAGTCGGCTTCTCTTACCTCATCAAGTGTACTCTTGAAAGATTCAACCAGTTGGGTTGGAAGTTTCCTGATAAACCCCACCGTATCGCTAACCAGGAAGGGCAGGTTCTTGATAACAACCTTTCTAACCGTGGTGTCCAGGGTAGCAAATAGTTTATTCTCGGCGAATACCTTCGACTTGCTGATCACGTTCATCAAAGTTGACTTCCCTACATTGGTATAACCAACAAGAGCAACCCTGACCAATTGACCGCGATTCCCACGCTGAACAGCCATTTGCTTGTCGATCTTGCTGATCTTTTCCTTCAGCAAGGAAATCTTATCCCTAACGATTCGCCGGTCGGTCTCGATCTCGGTCTCCCCTGGCCCACGCATACCGATACCACCTTTCTGCCGTTCGAGATGCGTCCACATACCCTTTAACCTCGGGAGCAAATATTGACATTGCGCCAAGTCAACCTGTGTTCTGGCATAACTCGTTTTGGCACGTTGGGCGAAAATATCGAGGATAAGATTTGTACGATCTAAAATTTTAATATTCAGAATCTTGCTGATATTTCTTTCCTGGGCCGGGCTTAATTCGTCATCAAAAATTGCGGTGCCTATATTATTTTCCTTAACAAAAGCCTCAACCTCCTGCATTTTACCGCTTCCGATAAAAGTCTTTGGATTAGGCATCTCCAGCTTCTGAGTAAACCGCTTCACCACCTTGCCTCCGGCCGTATAGGTAAGAAACTCCAGTTCGTCGAGATATTCCTTCGACTTTTGTTCGTCCTGGTCCTTATTGATAATCCCGATAAGAACTACGGTTTCTATATCTGTTTTCTTTTTTTCTATCATTATCTATATGCCGATCTACAAAGGTACGAATTGCTCAGAAGTAATTACTCCGGTATAAGCAGGGAAAAAAACAGCTTTCAGCAGGTATTTCCTTAAAATCAATTCATTTGAATTTTACTATTTTACGGAACGAATCTAATCGATCATCAACAACATTCAATGGGAGCGGGTAAAAAGCACAAGTCGGGGAAGTCCTTCAAAAATTATCTGACAATAGCATTCTATAACCTTGAAAATTTATTCGATACCGAAGACGACCTGTATACAGATGATAATGCTTTTTTGCCTGATTCCGACCGGCGCTGGACCCCGAAACGATTCCGGAAGAAAGTGAGGAAGCTGGGGTATACGATCGCTCAGATCGGGCGAAAATCAACCGATAAGCATCCCGTTTTGGTTGGCCTGGCGGAGGTAGAGAACCAATCTGTGGTCGAGGAATTGCTGAGATCAAAATTCCTCAGGGACCTTCCCTATGATTTTGTGCATTACGACTCCCCCGATGAGAGAGGAATAGATACGGCATTGATTTATGATACCAACTTTTTTGAACTGGATCATTCCGAAATTTATTCTATAGAATTATTTGACAAAGAAGGCGCTCAGGATCATACCAGGGATATTCTTTATGTTCGCGGAAAGCTCAAAGGCGAAATGATGCATATCCTGGTCAATCATTGGCCGTCAAGACGCGAGGGGCCGGAAGAATCAGAACCGAAGAGGTTAAAAGCTTCCGATAAATTGATCGACATCATAAAGTCGATTACAGAAGCAGATCTGGATGCGAAGATCATTGTTATGGGAGATTTCAATGATGGTCCGAACGATAAAAGCATTAAACAGCTGGCCCACTTTCTCGACCTGTATAATCCCATGCAACAACTGAAATCTTTTAGCCGTGGCAGTTTAAGCCATAAATTCCAATGGAATTTATTCGACCAGATTTTATTCTCTACTAACTTCTTCGAATTCATACCCGGCAAGCATAGTTTTTCCCGGGCGGATATTTTTGACAGGCAGTTTCTCAAACAATACAAAGGCAAATATAAGGGAAGTCCTTTCCGGACATATATAGGTAAAAAATATAAAGGCGGCTACAGCGATCATTTCCCTGTTTATGTGATGCTGAAAAGGAACCGTCAATCTCCATCTTAATGGGGTTTTTGAGCTGTTTATTACAGGAATTTCACGGGGAATTTCACTATTATCTCACCTCCTTTTATCGATGTTAATGACCGTTTATCTATTAAAGGAATGTTAATTAATCGGGCAATACCATTTTTTCTATCTTGCTATGATATAGACTTCTTAAACAGTAAAAATTAACACAATCAACAATATGAAAAAGGTTACTTTTCTCCTTGTTTTCCTTCTAATTTCATTTGTGTCATCTTCTCAAGTTATCGATCAACCCGCCAACTGGCCTAATCCGGCCTGGACGACTGTTGGAACATTCAATGCCTCCAGTCTTCTTAATGATCCTTCGGTTGATAATGCATTTGCGTTCGATGATGATGATGCAGGAAGCGCTTCAGATGACGATGTTGCCGCAGAATCTCCGGTAATAGACCTCACAGCAGCCCAATCAGCAGGTGAAAACCTGATTACTATTTCCGGTGATTATACCTACCGCATTCTTGGCGGAAGCCTTAATGTAGAATGGTGGGATGCCGATAGTTCAACCTGGGTTCCTCTTTTCACCTTTGGAGGGACGTCCTTCATAAACGATTACCAGACTTGCAGCAACCTTGAAGCATTTGAAACCGGATTCAACATAGGCGGATTCACCGCAACCCAACTCTCCGGGTTCAGGTATCGCTACTCATTCGATGACGATGATGGCTGGCAGTGGGGCTTCTGCATTCAAAATTCATTGATCCAGAGTCAACTGGCCTCTCCGCCTAACTGCGATGCGGTTGTAACAACCCCTGCAGATGGCGCAACCGGCGTTGGCTTAGATCCGGTAATCACATGGACGGCCGCAACCGGTTTCCCAGATGGTTATTTTATCTCTATCGGAACTACTTCCGGTGGAACAGATATCATTAACAATCAGGACGTAGGGAATGTATTGACCTTTACGCCACCAACCCTTGCATACGACACCACCTATTATGTAACTATAACGCCTTATAATGGGGCAGGAAATGCCTCTGGTTGTACGTCATCCAGTTTTACTACGGAAAGCGATCCCAATCAAACGGTATTCTGCTCGGTAGGACCGGTAAATACAGTATTTTGCTATGAAAGTGGACAGATTACTGAATTTTCTTATGTAAGTGATGACGGCTCTGGTTTACAACTTGTAGTAAACGCTGGTGAAGTTGAAGAAGGCTGGGATGAATTCGTCGTTTTAGATTCCGATGGGGTAACCGATCTGAATGCCGCTACACCTTATGGAAATAATGGTGATCTTTCAGGCCTGGTTTATCAATCCAGCGGTGATACCTTAACAGTGCAGGTTGTTGCCGACGGATCAGTGAGCTGCGTTTCGTCCGGGTTTACACCAATTGACTTAAGTGTTTCCTGTGCCACCTGTACAAATCCAACAGTTACTTTCGCTTTGGTTAATGATTGTGCTAACGGTGAACAATTCCTTGTTGAAGCAAATATCACCGATTTGGGAACAGCCACATCCCTTGATGTAACCGATAACCAGGGAAGTCCGGCTCAGACAGCATCTGCTCCAGGTATAATAACCATGGGGCCTTATCCCAATGGAACCGATGTTGTATTAACAGTTTCAAACAACGATGATTCTAATTGTGTAGTCACCAGCAGCTCATTCAATCAACAGGCATGTCCTCCAGACAATGACCTTTGTACCCTGGCAAGCCCTATTGCCTGTGGAGAGTCTGATTCAGGAAATACCAGTGCTGCGACGAATCCCGATGCTCCAGCAGATTTCTGCGGAACGGGTGGAGGCTCACCCGGAGTTTGGTATTCATTTACCGGTACGGGCGATATTGTTAACGCCTCGTTGTGCGGCTCTACATATGACACCAAAATTCAGATCTGGGAAGGCGATTGCGCAGCATTATCCTGTGTTGCCGGAAACGATGACAATTTTGGCGCTTGTGGTGGCTTGCAATCTGAAGTTGAATTTTTATCGACTTCGGGTACACAATATTATATCTATGTCTTTGGATTCGGTTCCAGTGTCGGAGATTATACATTAACACTTACATGTACCACTCCTCCCGATCCACCGGTAAATGATGACTGTGCGAACGCGATTGAAATAATAGCAAATGCAGATGACAGCTGTACAGAATTTGCCTCAGGTACTGTTTTCGGTGCTACGGCATCATCAGAATCCAATGGTTGCGGAGGTACTTCCGATGACGATGTATGGTTTACATTCGAAGCGGTATCTGCAGATCATGCCATTACGCTTTATGACATTGTTGGAGATACGACCGACCTGTATCATGTTCTCTATGAAGGTGATGATTGCGGAAACCTGACCCAGATATATTGTAGCGATCCAAACGACAGTGTGGCCAATGGCCTAACTGTTGGTAACACCTATTATGTGCGGGTCTATTCTTGGACCTCGACCATATTACAGGATGTTTCCTTTAATATTTGTGTGTTTACAATACCACCACCGATTTATACAAGTACAGACGATTTTACAGTTGAAGAACTTGTACAGGATGTACTGATCGATTCTGAATGTAACCAGGTATTCAACATCACCTGGTCAACAGGAACCGATTTTGGAAGTACAAATGGAATTGGATACTTTGAACGAAATGGTTCGAGCTGGCCTTTCGAAAGCGGGCTGATCATGACCTCAGGTGATGTGAACAATGCACCAGGACCGGAAGATGAAACTATTAGCGACGGTAGCAGTGCGTGGCCGGGAGATCCTGACCTTGAAAATGCCATTACCGGACTAGGCCCCGGTGATACGAACAATGCATCTATACTGGAATTCGATTTTATTCCGGTTATTGACCAATTGAGCTTCGATTTTATTTTTGCGGCTGAGGAATATGGGACATTCCAATGTACATTTACCGATGCTTTTGCATTCTTGCTCACCGATTCTAACGGGGTGACCACTAACCTGGCCATAGTTCCGGGAACAACCGACCCCATATCTGTACTTACGGTACGAGATGAGGCGTTTAACGGGGGTTGTCCTTCTGTAAATCCTGAATACTTCGATAAGTTCTACGGCACGGGCCCTCCTGAGGCAGAGAACCCGCTTACAAGTCCGACCGACTTCAGGGGACATACGGTAACATTGACCGCCCAGGCTACAGTGGTTCCTAATGAACAATACCACATTAAATTAGTTGTTGCTGATGATGGTGATACCTTATTTGATTCTGCGGTATTCTTGGCAGCGGGAAGTTTTGATATTGGAGATATCGACCTGGGTGAAGACATTCTGTTGTCATCTGGTAATGCCAACTGCGAGGGAGATGTCGTGACGCTTGATGCTGGTGAACTTCCGGACAATAGTTCTATTGCCTGGTTCCAGGACGGCGTATTATTAGATAGTGCAACAGGCACAACCCTGGATGTTGCGGTCACGGCTTTCTACCGCGCTGAGATCACTATTGATGGAACAGATTGTGTATTCGCGGATGAGATTCTCGTGGAGTTCTTCCCGAATCCTGAGGTGTCATTTGATGAACCCAGTATCATTAAATGTGCCAATGAAGCGTTTACCCTGGAGGCGCAGGTTGCCAATGCCGATGATCCTAATATGGGTCCGCTTACCTATATCTGGGAATTGAATGGCGAAATAAAACAGAGCAGTTCCAGCAGTTCATATTTGTTAACTGAAGATTTAGAGGAAGAAGGCACTTTCACAGTTACGGTTGTTGATGATAATACCGGATGTTCGGGCCAAAGCCAGTTGGAGGTTGTTTTCTATGAAAACAGGTATTGTGTGGATATTCCCGAGGGATTATCGCCAAATGGTGACGGTTTTAATGATTGTCTTATCCTTGACCACCTTGAAGACCGTGAGGACATAGTAAAAGCCGAGATATTCAATCGATACGGGACTAAAGTATACGAGTTAAACGATTATGTCGATCAATGGTGTGGAACCGACCAGGATGGAAAAGTACTTCCGGTTGGAACATACTTCTACATCATTTACTTCAATTCCTCGCGTGAACCTATCACCAGCTGGATCTATATTAATTACTAACGAACCTAACTAATCAATAATGAAAAGAGTATTTATCATATTAATTGTATGTTTATTTGCATCCTCTGCTTTCGGACAGCAGGACCCTCAGTATACACAGTATATGTATAATATGAATGTGATCAATCCGGCTTATGCGGGAAGCACGGAGGGCTTGGCTATCGGAATACTTTACAGGAGCCAGTGGGCTGGTCTGGATGGCGGACCAACAACCTTTACTTTTGCAGCTCATACCCCGGTGGGTGAGCGCACAGGATTAGGTTTATCACTCATCGCAGACGAGATCGGGCCTGTTAAAGAGACCAATGCATTTGTTGATTTCTCTTATACCGTTCCGGTTTCTTCGGAAGTTAAATTGGCCTTTGGTTTAAAGGGTGGTTTCACCTTTCATGATATAGGAATACAGGAAGGATTGATCGACCTGATCGACCTGGGGGATCCCTTCTTCGCTCAGAATATAAACGAGACTACG
>JABDPL010000124.1 GCA_013042825.1 Flavobacteriaceae bacterium
TGTAGTAGATTCAAAATAAACAACAGCCTCACTTCCAGAAGTACAGGCGGTATATTCGAATTGAACGGCAAGAGGAGTCGATACAATTAAATCTGTTGTAAATTGACATTGAGACTGGCTATAATCACCACAATCGTAATTTACCAGATCAGGCGCATTATTAGGAGTGGTTTTCCAAACTGCCATGGGATTCATCAAGGTCAATTCCTCTCCACAATTCCAGATAAACGGTCCATAGATCAGTTTTGGGATAGCACCTTGCGCAGCGCTCGGCAGGGTTCCCAGATATTCATTTATAAGTAAAGTATTACTACCCACCTGAAGATCGGCGAAAAATCGGGAATGATAAACGTTTGTATTCTGATTAGACTCCAGAGTCATTATCATGTACACTAACTGTGGATCACCAGGGGTGCAGGAGGTGTTTGTTAATGGTGTGCCCGGAATATCTGTGGAACTGAGATAAACATCTGCAATAGTATAATTATTGGACGTGCATCCATAACCACATGTTCTTAAGTCTAATTGTGCTTGTACACTCTCAATGCCTGCAAATAAAAATAATAATGCAAGTAGTGCGGTTTTCAAGCCTGTTTTAAAGTAATAAGTTTTCATATCGAAACCTTTTTGTCTTATGATTAATAGCTTAACAAGTGTTTTAAAACGATTTAATCAATAATCGAGATAAAGCTTGTAAATAATTATTATTTTTAAATCAATCAATCAATAAAACGCACAAACAGTACGTTAGATAAATTGTTGAAATTAAAAAATTCACTAATGTGGAGGGAAGTACGTCGTCGAGCAACGTAAAGGGATTAATTATCAAGGAATGACTTGGGACCATTTTTATTGAATATTATTAACAAAAGAACTCATGAAATGGGACTTTTACAAATATTGTTGTCCAATCGCCGAATTACTCGTTTAAAAGATTACCATATTAATTATAACGACTATATAGGCACTTAAACGATAATCAACTGATGAAAACACTTGTTCTAGTAAGACATGGAAAATCATCCTGGAAATACGATCTTCCGGATGAAGAAAGGCCATTAAAAGGCCGAGGGATTAAAGATGCATATTTGGTTTCACAAGCATTTAAATCTACTGACTTCAAGCCTGATAGCATCTATTCAAGTCCGGCAAACAGGGCTTATTCAACGTGTAAAATTTTCATTAAAAATCTCAATTATTCACCAGAAAAGGTTGAGCAAATCGGAGACCTTTATGACTTTGGAGGGAACAGGGTTTTGAGTTTCTTAAAAAGCCTTGAAGACAACAAAGATAAAGTTATGATCTTTGGTCATAATCATGCCTTTACCTACCTAACGAATTCACTTGGCGATCGCTATATAGATAACCTGCCAACTTCGGGTTTGGTTCAAATTGAAATGGCAATCGATTCCTGGGCGGAAATCGCGAAAGGACATATCGTAAAAGCCATATTTCCGAGAGATCTTAAATAAATCTCTAACAAAAAAATAGGTTAAATTTTAATCTGGAATTGGTTAATTGTACAGATCGGGACATTTGCATCTCGGTCTTGGAATATTGAATTCATAACTCAAGATCAATTCGTGAGAACCGGAAGTATATGGGTTAAGATCGGAGGTGATATAATCATATGAATAGCCGACAGAGAAAGCATCCGTAAGCTTAAAATTTACTATGGCTCCGAACGAATCATTAAATCTGTAAAACCCTGTAAGCCAGAGCTTTTCATTTAGTAAAACACTTGATGATATATCGACTGTCATCGGTGCTCCATTCGTATATTTAACAAGAAAAGTAGGCTTAAACTTGATATGCTGATTGACCTCTAAAAGATAGCCACCATTTAAATAATAACTTACTTTATCAAGGTCGTAATAACCGGTATTGTTGCTATCGACAAATGTTAGGAATTTAGGTGCTGAAAATCCGACATAAAAGAATTGGGTCCTGAAGTAAATGCCGGCTCCAATATTTGGTTTCCATTGATAATAAACATTGTCTAAGAAAGGATCATCATTATACAGTGGGTCATTTAGCAAATCATCATCTAAATCGAATTTGCTCGCTCCTAACTTTACACCAAAGGCCAACATATAATCTTCGCTTAAATTTATGGTATAAGACACGTCAGCCGCGACATCTAAAGCCTGTTCATATGCCAAACGGTCGTTGATAACCGAGAGTCCGACCCCAAGTTTAGTGCCCGGGATAGATGAATGAACCGATAAGGTTTGAGTCACCGGTGCTCCGTTCAATCCAACCCATTGGTTTCGGTTAAGCATATTTATTACAAGGATTTCTCTGGATCCTGCATAGGCAGGGTTAATGGATATAGTATTATACATGTATTGAGTAAACTGCGGCTGCTGCTGGGCAAACATGCAGGTCACACAAATCATAAAAACGATATTTAGGGCGGTTTTTTTCATGATTTATTGTTCTACTCCAAGATAGATATAACCTTGAATGGGTTTAAGTCCGCTGTTGACCAATTCAACAACATAATAGTACGAGCCACTTGGAAGGGTAGGTGAATTACCAAATGCTCCTGAAGGAGCCGCTCCATTCCACTCGTTTTGGTAGTTTTCGGCTTGAAATACTTTATTTCCCCATCGATTAAAGATCATTACATCCACACGAACACTGCAGTCACGGGCGTCTTCATTGATTTCAAAGTCAACTTCAAAGTAGTCGTGAATACCGTCATTATTTGGGGTTACAAGCTTGGTTATTCGAACATCATCAAAAGATCTTACACATGGATAGTCGATACAAAGGTCATTGACGTCGATAACGATATCCTGTATTC
>JABDPL010000130.1 GCA_013042825.1 Flavobacteriaceae bacterium
CCTGTATCGCTTGTAATATCATTGATATAGTAAACATTTGGTTCAACGTCATGACAGACAAAGGCATCGAGATTACCATCGTTGTCAATATCGATAAAATGTGAACGCTGTGAGAAGATATCCTCAGGTCCTATAAGCGGTGTATAATTGGTACCATTTGAATTTGCCATCATAAAAGTCACGCCGCCACCTCCGGCATATAGCAGGTCGTTGTAGCCGTTTCCGTCAATATCACCTGCGGCCAGACTCCATGAAGGGGAATTGATACTATTAGTTGTTGGATAATCAACATTGTTAAACCCTCCTCCTGGAAGCTGATAATTAATATTGATATTTGTTGTTGTTACTGCTACGATATCATCTAAATAATCATTGTTCATATCAACTGCTGCGCGATCAGAACCGGGTGCAGAAATAGATTGACTGGTAAACGTAATCGGTGGTGGCGGTGGCGCGCTACCTTCCGAGACAAGAAAATCGAAACCGGATTCGTCCCAGCGATCATCCCACGCGATATAATAGGTTTCTCCTGCCGTAGCGTTGAATCCAACAACAGAGGTGAACCCACCTCCTGAATCATCATCCCCGTCAATACAGGACAAACTACCACAACTACCGGAGTAAATATGAACCCTTGTGTCTTTGCCGGCATTCTGAGTAAGTGTATTTGAATCACTCGAAATGGTGGTATAAGTCGAAATAGAAGGGGTGTATCTGTACCATTCACCATACTCGAGCTGAGAACTTGTGCCGTTCTCTGCACAAATGGGGCTGGGAATTTCAGAACCGTTAATCGCTGTTACGGTAAAAAGCCCCGGGCCTGTGATTGGGTCTGCAACCGCGGCTTCTGCACAGCTGTTAGAACTCGACTGACCGAAAATGATCGCACTGTTCAAACAAAACATGGCGATTAAAAGCGTAATTTTTTTCATATCAAGGGTTAATTCATTATTCGTTTCAATTATAACTTTATTCACAATTTGAATCCATGGCATTTATCCAGTCATAGATCAGCTGAACACCTTCTTCATGAAGCAATGTCCTTCCCATGAGTGGCATTCTGACGGCTTCATCTGTCGTATCCAGACGGTAATAAAGAACCGATCTCAAATAATTAGATGGATTTACGATATGGCTTAAGCCAACACCAAGATCGTTGTCTGGTTCAACGCATATACCGAGGTTGGTGTCATTATCTGTTGCTGCATAGTTGAACCGGACAGGACGATAGGCACAGTGGGCTTCTTCCTGGTGACAGTGGGCACAATTGATATCGAGATAGGAACGTACCCGTTCATTTAAATCGGCGGTTTCATCATCCCAGGCAACCAAAGTATTGATGTTCTGCGGCAGGTTATCCTCGAGATAACCCATATCGATCCATTTTTCAATTTGATTCATTTCTCCCTGGGGAAAAGCGAAAGTTTTATTGAGATTATGTGGTTTTGGTCCGATCGGGAAAGGAATTTCACCGATTTTATGACAGGTATGGCATTCATATCCTGCCGGGGTTTTGTAATTCACATAGTTGGTCTCTCCACCTTCAATCCATTCAACCTCGATAAAGGTACCTGTCATATCATAAACGGCTTCGGTTTGCAGATCGTTCCAAACATATTTAGCAAATACCCAGCCTTCAGGCTTTTTGATCATTAGTCGCGTTTCCAGTAGCTGTGTAATTCCGGCTGGCTGAACATTATCATAGAAGAAATTCTTGATCATCACAGTTCCAACAGGAAATTCCAGAAGCTCATGATCTCCCTTGTAAGCTGCTGAAACCCCTTCCGGCATCCAGATAAAGCGATTCTTTTTTGCATAATCTGAGAACAACGGATTAATCAGGTCATAAGGTAAAACACCATATACCGGATTTTGCTCAGCTATTGGGCCTTCAAAAAAGTTGTATTCCGATAAATTCTGGTAAGGTACATTTTCAATGTCGAAAACCACAGGAGAGACTTCAATAGGATCTTCTACAGGAACATAAGTGGAGTCATCTTCTGAGCAAGCTAGGAACAGGAAAGATGTTGCTAACCACAACAATAATGAGGACCGATTCAGCATTTACAGAAAAATTTGGACCTCTAAAATAACAAATACACCAACGCGCTTTTAATTAATTAGTTGTAATTATCCATTTTTTAGATATAATCACCTCTTTTCAGGACGTAAGGAGATCATCCGATTTATTTCCATTTTGTGGAGAGAAGATACTCGGCTATTTGAACGGTGTTGGTGGCAGCCCCTTTTCTCAGGTTGTCACTTACGATCCAAAGATTCAGACAATTGGGGCGAGAACCATCCCGCCTGATCCGGCCGACGAAGACCTCATCTTTTCCATTCGCCGTAACAGGCATCGGGTATACGTTGTTTTCCGGATCGTCCTGTACGACAACACCAGGGGTTTTTTGAAGCAATTCTCTTACATCATCGAGATTAAAATCATTCTCAAACTCGACATTTACCGATTCGGAATGGCCGCCGGAGGTAGGTATACGAACGGCGGTTGCCGTTATTGCAATCGATCGGTCGTCAAGTATTTTTTGTGTCTCCCGAACCAACTTCATTTCTTCCCTGGTATAACCGTTCTCTTCAAAAACGTCGCAGTGCGGCAGGGCATTCATATGAATGGGATGCGGGTAAACCTTATTATCGGAAATGCCGGACATTTCATTCTCCAATTGTTCAACGGCTTTAACCCCAGTTCCTGTAACCGATTGATAGGTTGAAATAACAAGTCGGTTTATCTTGTAGGCACCATGCAGTGGGGCAAGGGCCATTACCATTTGAATTGTTGAGCAATTGGGATTTGCAATGATTAGATCATTTTCTGTAATGACCTCTGAATTGATCTCCGGAACCACCAGTTTCTTTTCAGGATCCATTCTCCAGGCAGAGGAATTATCGATCACTATTGTACCTTGGGCAGCAAACTTGGGCGCCCATTCCAGAGATGTTGATCCTCCTGCAGAGAACAGGGCAAAATCAGGTTTTCTTAAAACGGCCTCAGCCAGTCCGATAACGTAATAATCCCTTCCTTTAAACGCCATGGTCTTGCCAACAGACCGCTCAGATGCCACCAGTAGCAATTCGGATATTGGAAAATTTCTCTCTTCAAGAACGTCAAGCATTACACGTCCTACCATGCCGGTAGCTCCAACAACTGCAAGTTTCATGTTTATTGCGTTTTAAGTTTCAAAAGTAGGAATAATTGAAATAAAAAAACCACCCTGAAACGGGTGGTTTTACGTTAAAATATGTAGTGTAGCGGTAAAGCTATACCATTTATTTCTTTAAAGCGTCCCTTATCTCAGTAAGAAGGTCGACTTCCGATGGTCCGGCCGGAGCGGCTGGTTCTTCCTCTTTCGGTTTTTTGCTTTTGTTGTATGCTTTGACAATCAAAAACAATACAAAACCAACAATCAACAGGTTAATAATGGTATTAACCCAGGCACCCCAGCGAATAGCGTTTTCTGGAGTAGTCACATTTCCATCAGCATCGGCAACAGCTTCGGATAGGATAACCTTCAAACTGGCAAAATCCATTCCGCCAGCAAAATGACCCACAACGGGCATCACAATGTCATTTACGAAACCGTTGACAACCAGTCCAACAGCTCCGGCTAATATCACGGCAACCGCAAAGTCAATAACGTTGCCAGTCATGATAAAAGCTTTAAATTCTTTAAGCATAGTAGTTAATGTTTTAGTTATTATGACGCTAAAATAGGGAAAAAAACCAAATGTTAAGAAAATATTAAAAACCTGACCTGATGTAAAGGCGTTTAATACGTTGAGAGATCCCGGTAATGACCTCATAAGATATCGTCCCCACTTGTTCCCCCAGTGCTTCTGCAGTGTTTTCTGGGTCAAAAATGACGACTTCATCGCCTTCATTACATTCGATATTTGAAACATCTACCATGATCATGTCCATGCATACATTGCCTATAATCGGCGACTTTTTACCATGAATGGTAACATAACCCTTACCCTTTCCGTACTGCCTTCCAATACCATCGGCATGACCTATGGGTAAAGTGGCAATTCGCATTAAGCCTTTGGCTGTATAGGCTCTGTTGTATCCCACAGTCTCGCCGTCTTCTATGTTATGGATTTGCGAGATAACGGTTTTCAAGGACGCTATCGGCTTTAGGTTCCTGTTCTCTTTCTGTGAGTTCCCGAACCCATATAGGCCTATTCCACATCGCACCATATCATAGTGGGCCTCTGTATAGTTCAGCAGGCCGGAGGTGTTGCACATATGAAGCAACGGCCGGTATCCCAGGGCCGAAATGCAAGCATCGGTTATTTTGTCGAAGGTTTCGATTTGTCGTTTTGAGAATTCTCGCTCCTTCATGTCCTCGCTGGCCGCTAAATGGGAAAAGATCGATTTAGCTCTTATGGCCGGTGATTTTGAGATTTCGGAAACAACCAGATCAACATCCTTCTCCCTGAAACCCAGGCGGTTCAACCCGGTGTTAAATTTGATATGAACAGGATAGTCATTAAGATTTTGATTTTCGGCTTCAGAAATAAACAGTCGCAAGGTACGTGTATTGTAAAGGCTGGGTTCCAGGCAATTTTCAATACATGCTGTAAAATTGACCGGTTGCGGATGCAAAACCAGGATAGGTGTTTCTATGCCCGCCTCACGCAGGTTCACTCCTTCGTGAACATAGGCTACGGCAAAATAATCTACTTCAAGAGTGTTGAGGAACCGGGCGATCTCAACAGCATCACTACCATAGCCAAAAGCCTTGACAACGGCCAGGAATTTGGTGCTGGACGGGATTTTTGATCTGAGATATTCGTAGTTCGATCGCAGGGCGTTCAGGTCGATCACCAGAACGGTTTCTTGAGCTTCAGGCATTGGCTCGTTTCGATTTCGGTGTAACGATCACGGGATCGTTTACTTTCATATTTCTCACCTTGTCTCTTGCCATGGCCTTAAAGAAAGCAGCACGGCTTAAGGGCTCGTACTCATCATTTTCACCCAGAAGCACCAGGTCATCGCTTTTGGCTTTTCTGTAGCTGAATTGGGCAAGGTTTCCGGTCCTGGTGCAAACCGCATGAACCTTGGTCACGTATTCGGCAGTGGCCATTAGAAAGGGCATGGGGCCGAAGGGATTACCCTTGAAATCCATGTCTAGTCCGGCAACTATAACACGTACACCCTTGTTAGCCAGGTCATTGCAAACGCGAATAATCTCATCATCGAAGAACTGAGCCTCATCAATACCGACTACATCGCAACCGCTGGCAAGAATGGGAATATTGGCTGCTGCAGGAACCGGTGTTGACCGTATTTCATTCCGATCATGAGAGACCACCTTTTCCTCATCATAACGCAAATCTATAGCCGGTTTAAATATTTCAACCTTCTGTTTGGCAAACTGGGCACGCTTCAATCTACGAATCAACTCCTCGGTTTTTCCAGAGAACATAGAACCGCAAATGACCTCTATCCATCCAAATTGTTCTTTTTGATTTACCGTATTTTCAAGAAACATTTCGTAATTTTAACACTAAATTCTACTGCATTCGCGTTTGTATAAAGGTGAAGTAAATTTATTAAAATTCAAAAGCTTTCGTTAGAATAAATCCGAGAAGTTATGAAGAAGAAATTGGAATCGGAATTGATCAGCATCGCGCATCGAATCCTGAAATTGAAGGGTAAGGAAGATGTGAACCGGCTGCATGAGGAAGTGGCTAAACTCTACGAAAAACTAACGGTTTTGAAGTTTGCACATGAGAATTTCGAAGACGATATACCCACCATCGGAAGTGACTCCTCATTCTTCGGCATGCTTGATGAAGCCTTTAATAATAAGGTAAGTGACAATATAGAGGTTGAGGATAAGGTATATGTCAACCTGGATGAAGTTGAGGATGACGATATCATGGAACCAGTGATGGAAACCATAAAGGATATCGTGGCACAGATACCCGAGGAAACGCATCAGGTCGATGACATGCTTGAGGAAACCATATCGGGATCAACTTACAATAATGAGCTTGAAGATATCACCTCAGCCTATAAAAACCTTCCGGTTTTCGAACCTGTGGTTAAGTCGAAAGAAGACCTTCAGAAGTCCTTAAACCAGAAGCTAAAAGGGGGTAATTTCAAGATCGGCCTGAATGATAAACTGGCTTTTATCAAGCATCTGTTCGGAGGAAGCGTCCTTGATTACGAAAGAGCGCTGTTAAGACTGAATGGCACGGCCTCTTTAAAAGAGGCACTTATCCTTATCGAAAATGCCATCAAACCCGGACAGTCGAACTGGGAAGGCAAGGAAGAATATGAAGAACGCTTCCTTGAGATCATTGAAAGCAGGTTTGACTAAATGTTACTGGAGACTTAAGCGATTTTTCTTAAATAGGCATTCCTTTTGTTTTTATTTTAAATCTCTTGAATGAGTAAACTATACCTTGTTCCAACACCAATAGGCAATCTTATGGACATGACCCTGAGAGCCATCGAGGTGCTGCGGTCTGTAGATCTTATTCTGGCGGAAGATACCCGCAATTCCGGAAAACTACTGAAACACTTCGAAATTCAGACACCAATGAGGTCCTATCACATGCATAATGAGCATAAAACCGTGGAAAGTTTGGTTGAACGCATAAAAGGGGGAACAGTGATGGCACTGATAAGTGACGCCGGTACTCCTGCCATATCAGACCCTGGCTTTTTATTGGTGCGGACATGTCTTGAGAGTGGTATAGCGGTTGAATGCCTGCCAGGGGCAACAGCTTTTATCCCGGCACTGGTGCAATCAGGAATCCCTTGTGACCGATTTGTATTTGAAGGGTTTTTACCGGTAAAAAAGGGCAGGCAAACCCGGCTAAAAACACTTCAGGATGAAACCCGGACTATGGTGTTTTATGAGTCGCCACATAAGTTACTGAAGACCTTGGGCGATATAGTAGATTACTTTGGAAAAGACAGGCGGATATCCGTATCCCGGGAACTATCAAAAATGTACGAGGAAACCATCAGGGGATCTGCTCAGGAAGTTCTGGATCATTTTCGCAAAGCTATGATCAAGGGGGAGTTTGTAATAATCGTTGCCGGAAAACCTTAAGCGCTAAGCATGTTTTCCCTCATTCCAGCCGTGCTTGCCAAGGTATTGCTCACCGCTTTCAACAGCACCAGACTCAATGGAGGTACCCATGCTGTCGTTCCATCGGTTAAGGTATCCGAATAGTGCGATTACACCTAGCATTTCAACTATCTCACCTTCATTCCAGTATGCATATAACCGCTCTTTAATTTGGTTGTCTACTGCATTTGGAATGACGGAGGCTGCCAGGGAAAAATCCAGGGCGGCTCGTTCGGCTTCTGAAAATGCCGGATGTGTCTTGTATTCCCAGATATTATCTAACTGTTCCTGTTCTGCACCGTAGCGCTCAGCAGCCCTGATAGCATGAGCCTGGCAGTATCTGCATCCTGTGGCGTTGCTGCTTACCCAGGCGATCATTCGTTTTAAGGCTGAAGTAACCCGGCCTTCGTTCGCCATTACCGCCTTATTCAAATTGATAAAGGCTTTGCTTATCGCCGGCCGGTGCTGCATGGTTAGTACGGAATTCGGACAAAAACCAAGGGTCTCATTAAAGAATTCGGCAAGTTCTTTTGTCTTCAGATCATGGTCGGGTGAAAGTGGCTGAACTAATGGCATAGGTTGCGTTTTTATATATTTATATGTGGTACTTTTGAAGTAACAATTAACAAAAAAAATCTATACCAATGACAGATAAAGTGGTTACCCATTGGAAGGGAAATATGCTTTTTGAAGCCGATAATCCCAGCGGTAAAACGATGATGATCGATGCTTCGGCCGAACATGGCGGACATAACGCCGGACTGCGGCCTAAGGCGATGATGCTGGCATCTCTGGCCGGCTGTTCGGGATTGGATGTGATATCGATTCTAAAAAAAATGAAGGTTAAAATATCCGACTTCAGAATGGATACCAGTGCTAATTTAACCCAGGAACACCCGAAATACTACGACCGGGTAATGGTTGAATATCACTTTTATGGAGAGGATCTTCAGCGGGAAAAGATCAAAAAGGCCGTAGACCTTTCCATAGAAAAATATTGCGGGGTTATGGAAATGTTCCGGCAGTTTGCGAAGGTGGAAACAAAAATCATCTATCATGAATAAATAATATAGAAAATATTCTATATTTGTATATGCGCTGGACTCTGAAACCCAAACCCGATTACGATAAAGTCTGTTCCATTCAGGAGGCAATAAAGGTAGATCCAATTCTTGCTACCCTACTTGTTCAGCGTGGGATAGAGACTTATGAGGATGCCCGTATGTTTTTCAGGCCAGAGTTATCACAGCTGCACGATCCCTATCTCATGCGGGATATGGAAAAGGCCGTCAGGCGTATTGAAAAGGCCATTTCCGAAGAAGAAAACATAATGGTTTACGGGGATTATGATGTTGACGGCACTACTGCCGTGGCTATGATGACCTCCTTTCTCAGAGAGCGATATGATCGCGTTACGACTTACATCCCCGATCGATATGGAGAGGGTTATGGTATTTCTTTTAAAGGGATTGATTACGCTCATGATAATGAAATAACACTCATAATCGCACTTGATTGTGGGATCAAGGCCATTGATAAAATCGACTATGCCCTTGAGAGGGAAATCGATTTTATCATTTGTGACCATCACAAACCAGGGGATAATATCCCTAGAGCCACGGCTGTTTTAAATCCTAAGCGCCCGGATTGCGAATATCCGTTTAAAGAACTGTGTGGTTGTGGTGTAGGATTCAAACTTATTCAGGCCCTTAGTGCCAAACATGACGAAACAACTGCGGATTTAACGCCATTGTTAGACCTGGTTGCGATAGCCATAGCTGCAGATATTGTTCCCATAACGGGTGAAAATCGCACTCTGGCCTACTTTGGCCTTCAGGTCGTAAACCAGATTCCCCGGCCGGGCATTCAGGCTATTCTTAGCCAAAAGAAAAAACCGTACTACAATACAACCGACCTTGTCTTTATTATTGCGCCAAGAATCAATGCTGCAGGCCGGATGAAACACGGTCAGTATGCTGTTGATTTACTTCTTGAAAATGATGCTGACCAAGCCACCAAAATGGCACAGGAAATTGACGGCTTCAATGCCGAAAGAAAAACACAAGACAAAGAAATTACCAAACAAGCCCTTGCATGCATAGAGGATAATGAGGAACAGGATGATTACAGTACCGTGGTTTACAGTCCGAACTGGCATAAAGGCGTACTGGGAATTGTGGCGTCGCGATTAATTGAAACCTATTACAGGCCAACCATAGTTCTCACTAAAAGCGGGGACCAAATCACGGGATCTGCGCGTTCGGTCAAAGGGTTTGATATATACGATGCACTCGATAAATGCAGCGGGTTTCTCGAACAGTTCGGCGGACACAAATATGCAGCGGGTATGACCCTTAAGGCTGAAAATTACCATAAGTTTAAAGAAGCCTTTGAACATGTGGTTAAAGAGAACATCAAGGATCATCAAAGAGTACCGGAATTAGCGATTGATTTGCAGATTGACCTGAAGCATGTAAGTCCGCGTTTGTTTAGAATTCTTTCGCAGTTCGGTCCCTTTGGCCCGGGGAATATGCGTCCGGTCTTTATGAGTAGTGACCTTAATGATAGCGGATATGCGAGGCTGGTTGGTGAGGAAGGGCGACATCTGAAACTGTCGGTTGAGCATGGCCAGACCAATGGCGCATTAAATGCTATCGGATTCAATTTGGGCAAGCGCTTTGATCTGATAAGCGATAAAAAACCGTTTAAAGCGGCTTTTACTATCGATGAGAATCACTGGAATGGCAGGACGGAGTTACAACTCAAGATTCGCGACATAAAACCCTGCTGATCAGGATTTGAAAGTTTTGAGTTCCAGATTCTTTCCATCAAACTCCGCATAGGTAAAATAAGTAATCCAGTCGCCCAGATTTATATAGGTAGACTTTTCTGAAAGCGCGATCTCAAGGGGTAAATGCCGATGTCCGAATACGAAATAATCCCGGTGTTCCTGTCTTAATTTCTCCTTGCAATACTGGACCAGCCATTCATTCTCTTCCCCCAGGAATTTCACATCTTCTTCTCCTGAGATCAGTTTATTCTTGACCGATAAATATTGAGCCAGGCGAATGCCCAGATCCGGATGGAGCCATCTGAAAAGCCATTTGGCAACCGGATTGGTAAATACTTTTTTCATGCGCTTATAGCCCTTGTCACCGGGGCCGAGGCCATCTCCATGCCCGATGAAAAATGACTTGCCATTGAATTCATAGGCTTTGGGTTGATAAAATACAGGGATATTCAGCTCTTCTTCAAAATATCCATTCATCCACAGATCATGATTCCCTACAAAATAGTGGATCATGACACCCATATCACTCAGTTCGGCAAGCTTTCCGAAGGTACGGGCGAATCCTTTGGGGATCACATGCCTGTACTCAAACCAGAAATCGAAAAGATCCCCTAAAAGAAAGATAGCGAAAGCGTCGGATTTGATCGAATCGAGCCAGTTCACGAATTTTTTTTCCCTATACACAGAGGCCTCGCGCGTGGGGGCGCCCAGATGATTATCGGAGGCGAAGTAGATTTTTTTTCCTTCAGGGATATTCATGATCGGCTAAAGATTAATTATCTGAAGCATACCACTCAGCATAGGAGGTAGCCGTTTCCTGAAGTTTTAAAGAATGGAGCTCAACACCATCAGGCAGGTGTTTCTTTATTTTTTGGGCAAAATCAATCACCATCATTTCACTGGTAGGCTGATAGCCAACCAGCAAAACATTATGCCCTCTGGTTTCAAGTTCATGAGCCAATTCAACATGCGGCGTATTCTTATTAAAGATTGTAGCATGGTCAAAAATATCTACAATTTCCTTCTTTACAATAGCTTTGAGATCACCAAAATCTATAACCATTCCGTGCTTTACATGATTGGAATCCGATATGGGCCTACCGATCACGGTAACATCTAATTTATAGCTGTGCCCATGAACATTGCGGCATTTGCCATCATAGCCATAGAGGGCATGTCCTGTTTCAAAGGAAAACTGCTTTGTAATTCGAATTGTTTTCATTCGTTTTTGATACTAGTCTTCATTCATCCGTTTTCTGCTATACCTGTAGATGAGGTAAGCTGCGACAACAAGTATAATAAATGGCAGGTAGGATCCTATCAGCACGCCTATGGCGTATCCCTTATCAGGAGCCTCACTTATTTTCTCTTTTATATCGACATCCTGGATTATCCAGAAGACTATGTTATAAATGAATTGCATTGCCGAGTCCAAATTTACGGGTTTTGAGCAAGTGGAATATACATTTTTCTGAATTTTATGATGAGAGGAAGGCCTCTGGCAATGATCCACATGGTCATAGCTGTGAAAATCGCATATAGTTTCAATCCCTGGGCATCAAGAGCAAATAGAATCGGAAGAAAAATGAGAAATGTTGCGAAAAGCAGCACATTGCGTAAGAACCTCATTTTGCCAAGGCCTTTGAAGATGCCATCAAAAATAAAGGCGAGGGCACAAAATGGCTGCATGGCACACACCACCCAGAATACACGGTTGAACTCTTCCAGTACTTCAGGATCATTGGAGAACACGTTACCAACCACTTTAAATGATATCAAGCCTATTACAGCCATAACAACTCCTAAGATGATGCCGTACTTTATAAGACGATTGCTTAAGTTGATAAGGCCCTTATAGTCTCCTGCGCCCAGTAATCTGCCCGAGAGGATATTTCCCGCACTCGCATACCCATCGATAACAAATGCTGAAAGGAACCAAAGATTTATCGCAATTGTATAGGCTGCTATATATTGTTTGCCATAGGCGGTTGAAAAGGCACTGGCATAATACAGCGTTACGTTCAGGGCCAGGGTCCTGACAAAAAGATTGAGGATCATGAGTACAAAACTTTTTATTTCTTTGCTGAAGGGAAAGCTCGGCCGTAAGGGGATACTGGTTTTCCTGAGAAGGAAAAATGTAGACAGGCCGGCCATTACGAGCTGTGCGATAAGGCTTGCATAGGCGGCACCCTCAATGTTCATCGCTGGGACCAGATCTCCTATTCCATAAACGAGAATAAAATCAAGTATGACGTTGGTCAGGGTTCCTGACAGTGCTATTATCATGGGATAGAAGGTATTCTGAAGACCGCGAAATGTACCGAAGATGGCAATGGTATAGAGTGCAAATGGAAAACCAAAAACCCGAATACGGTAATAATCGATGCTGTAATTCAGAATGAGATCTGATGCATTGTAAAGTTTAAAGATCGGCCCGGCCAGTGGATAGGTCAGAACGATTATGATGATGCTTAAGGATGTTATTATAAATATAGCTTGTGCCGGGAGGTTTCTGATCTCATCTAATTTATCTGCACCCAGGTATTGGGATACCAGTGTTGAAATAGCACTGCGTGTTTGTCCGAGCACCCAGATCAGCATTGAGATAAACGCTCCAACAATTCCTACTGCTGCCAGGGATTCTGTGGCATGTACATCGATATTGCCGACTACTGCCGTATCGGTGATCGATAGTATAGGTTCTGAAACTCCCGAGATCAGCGCCGGTATGGCCAGGCGGTTTATTTCTTTTAGGGATATCGGATTTTTCACAGGGGTAATTCGTAGCAATAAAACGGATGCTCGCTTTGGTTTGGAAAATACACCTTTTCCAATCGTTTATATCCGCGCTGTTCATAAAATCGCTGATTCCTTAAATTCTGTGAGAAGGTATCCAGCCTGATTGATCTTTTTTTCTCTGTCCTGGCGCGATCTTCGGCAAAATCCATAAGTTTCCGGGCATAACCTCTTCGCTGGAACTCTGGCAGGACAGCCAGTCTATGGATGTAAATATTATTATCGTTCCGGGTAAGCCATTTTACCGGTTTATACGCTTCATCTACCAAAGTAGTTATGGTAACACAGCCAATGATCTTATAATCTAACTCAAGAACATATAGTTCACCCCGTTCTATATCTTTTTCAAAGGAAAGCTTGTCAGGGTATGCTTCGCTCCATTGGAAGATACCAAGCTCAATAAGCTGTTTCGCACAGGATTGTGTAATGCTGAGAATGGCTTCAATATCCTTGTCCAGTGCTTTCCGAATCATTATTAATAATTACCTTTGCCAAATAATTCTGTAAAGTTAGTTTTAAATCATTTGATATGAAGAATATTTTGATCCCCGTAGGTTCTTCAAAGAATGCAGAATGCCATTTACAGTATGCCGTTGACTTCGCGCGTGAATTCAACGCCAAATTGTATGTGGTCCAAATATACAATGTATATACTAAATCCGGGACTATCATAAAGGTTGATCACCTTCTGGAACGGGAGAGTATGGCTTTTTTGAAAAAACATATCTCCAAGATCAATACGACCGGTGTTGATGTGAAGCCACTTGTTTTTAAAGGCAAGCTTGTTGATGTTATTGAATTGATTTGTAAAAAACTGGAAATAGATCTGATCCTCATAGAGCCCAAGACGAATTCTATTCGTGAAGAAGTATTTTTGGGCAAGACTTCGGGAAAGATTGTTAAGCAGACCAGCATTCCGGCACTTATTGTGCCCGAAGGCTCTACTTTCAGGGGGTTTAAATCAGTAATGCTTTCCATTAAATCGGCTGTAATCCGAAAACCTAAATCCCTGAAGCTTCTGCGATCAATAAAAGCACACTTCAATGCAACAATCAAGCTTTTGCTGGTGGAAACACCTTATCATAAGGCAGGTGATCATGAGGTGAATGAGGAGCTTGATTCAATGGTTTCGAAGATAGTCAAATCAAAAAACCCCACTACCTATCAGGGGACGTTGGAACATTTCAAGGAGTTTCAACCCGATTTGTTGATAGTTGTGAGGAGAAAGCGAGGCTTTTTCGTCAAACTCTGGGAAAAGAATACGATTTTGAAAAAAGATTTTTATATTTCGGAAGTTCCGGTATTGGTATTACCAGGGATGAAATAGCTGGGGATGTAGCCCCCGCCTGACCGAAGTCATTCGAGCAGGTCAGTTGGCTACCCGCCCGTACCGAACGGTACGTTCGGGCGGGGAGCGCAAAATTTTGACATTGTGGTTTATATTTATACTCTCTATAGTGAAACACATGATAGGTATTATGTTGGAATGACAGAGGATATAGAGCAGAGATTAGCTTATCATAATAATGGACGGGTTAAATCAACAAAGGCTTTTAAACCTTGGCGAATAGTTAGGTTAGAAAAGTATAAATCAATGATAGAAGCACGAGCGAGAGAAAAATATTTAAAATCAGCTGCTGTTAGACGGTGGCGCAGAAATAACCTGGGGATGTAGCTCAGTTGGCTAGAGCGCTTGACTGGCAGTCAAGAGGTCGGCGGTTCGAGTCCGCTCTTCTCCACATCAAGCAGAAAAACCACATCAAATTGATGTGGTTTTTTTATCCATATTGTTGAGCCTTCGGCACACAATAGGACAAGGTATGCAGATGCGGAGTCACTGCGGACCAAGGCCGAACGTGCCGTTCGGAACGGGCTGGCAACGCAGTTAATTTGCTTTATTCCTTTATTCCTTCAAACGCGTTACCATCATTGTTGGTCCAGATCATTTTTTCAACCTTGCCTGATTCGTCCATTCTAAATGCGATGAATGAATAGAGGGTTCTGCTAAAGAATCGACTATCGGTTAAGGGAACTAATTCTGAATAAGCCCCTTGATTCGCCCGGGCCATAATTCGTTTATCGAAATAATCGATGTAGACCTTGAAATTGGGACCAAAAGCGTAAACACCTTCAAGAAGAGAAACATCAATCGGACTTTGTAATGCCGGCTGGGCTGTTTTAACCCGCGTGCTGTATGGTTTTTCAAAAATAATAGCCGCTAGATCCCTTCTGAAAAAATCGGCAGTCCCGGTTTGAATATTACCTAAGATAATAATTGAAATATCATCTTCCTTATAGTGTAAATAGTCTGCGATATAACCACTTATCCTGCCATCATGACCAAAAACATCTCGGTCCATTGTGCTGTAAAGCGAAACGCCATAACCATAATTTGCCCCGTGATTTTTAAAGAACTTATCATAAGAAACGGGGCTCAAGAATGATTTAAACTTCAAACTTTGTATCCAGATATTAAGATCGTTATTGGTGCTATACAAAGAACCTGATCCCTTGAGAAATTCGGTATCTAATAATGTAGCCTTCATCCGCCTATCATAGCCTATGGGATCATATCCAATGGCCCTATCCTCTATGGATTCCAATACATTCGCGTGACCGGTATGGTTCATCTCAAGAGGCTCAAAAATGCGTTGTTTCATAAATTCGCCGTAGCTCAATTTGCTTACAGCCTCAATTATATAGGCTAAAATAGCATAGCCGCCATTAGAATAACTGTAACCGCTGCCGGGTTCGAAATTCAATTCCTCCCTGAGGATTATTTTCGATAATCCTCCAATGTTCAAATCTTCCCGTTTGAGATCCTTAAGTCCTTTGATGTTGAAAATATCTGTTACACCCGAAGAATGCGTAAGAAGTTGATGAATCGTAATTTTTTCGGCGATCGGAATATTCGGAAAGTATTCTGAGATATTATTTTGAACATTGATCAACCCGTCTTCTTCAAGCAGGAGAATTGCAGCAGCAGTGAATTGTTTTGAAATTGAACCGATAAGGAATTTGGTACTTTCCTTATTTAAGGTTCCTGTTGAATCATTAGCATTTCCAAAGCAATTCTTATACAAGATGTCATCGGCTGCTGTGATAAGAATGCATCCTGAAAAATCACCCGACTTGACATAGGAGGAAACATAATCATTGATCTTTGCAGTTTGATCCTGACCGAAGGCCACTTGAAGTATCAGGAGAAAAAATGGAATTAAATAGCTTTTCATATTGAATTAGTTTAATATTCCGACAGATCTATTCCCGGAGTTAGCATGTAGCCGATTATTTAATTAATGATGAATCGATTCGCATAATGTTACAATTTAAATTTCTTTGAATCGGATTTATAGCTGAATTCAGGACCTCTCTTTATTAAATCTGAAGGTTTGATTTTGAATCAGTGGCCTTGCCCAAAATCCAATAGATAATATGAACAGCAAGGGGA